>CAYTNI010000020.1:0-18717 GCA_964439115.1 uncultured Saprospiraceae bacterium | reverse complement strand
CGCTGAAAGCATCCGGTGCATTAATTGTGGATGTAAGAACCCCGGAAGAATTCCGATCCGGCCATTTCAAAGGTGCCGAAAATATTCCGTTAGATAAAATCAGAAAGGAAATTCCTGTCCTTCAAAAAAAGAAAAAGGTTATTATTCTGTACTGTAGGTCGGGAAGCCGGAGTGGTATGGCAAAGAATATGCTGCGCGCCGCTGGGATTGAGGCCTATAATGCCGGAAGTTTGGGCGCGATACGCAGGGCGTTGGCATGATTAGGATTCCAGGATGACCATACGCGCCTTGTAGAGGTACTTAGGGGTTTGACGATAAAGGGCTTTGTACAGTTCCAGTGCGAGATGCTTCAAACTAGTATTTTGGGGGTCGAATTTCCACCATTGGAAAGTCAGGGCAGCGGTTTGGACGCTCTCTTTGGCTAGTGAGTCAAGTCGCTGCAGTTCTTCTTTAGCATCCTCATGTTGCCCCTGCAGGAAAAGCCATTGAGCGTGCAAGAGTCGTGCATCAAATTCCAGAGCGGCGTTATCAAGGCGTTGGGCAAGTTGCATGGCTTCCCGCACTACATCGTACAATTCATCGCTTTGCTTGAGTTCAGCAAGCACCAAACCCTTTTCCAGGAGGCTGTAGCCCAGCACCAGCTTGGCATCTATTTGCCGGGTTATCTGAATAGCGCGGTCGTAAAAGGCAATAGCTCTGGAAAATTGCCCGGTAAAAAAAGCGATGTCGCCCAGCGTATTGACGGTACGGCCAATGCCCTTTTGATAGCCGAGTTCTTCGCACAACATCAGGCTTTTTTGAAGGTAATCCACCGCCTTACCAAAATCGCCCATTTGACAAAGTAGCTCGCCGATGAGATGGAGTGCAATGGCCACGCCCTGTTTATCACCGATGGCTTCCACCAGTTCGAGGTCTTTGACGAAATGCTGCATGGCCTGTTCATAATCGCCGCGCCGTTCATGCACGCTACCGATGCAACCTATATTGATGGCCATAAGCATTTTATTGCCGAGCGTTTCGCTGAGGGTGAGTCCTTCGCGGTGGCTGTCGAGGGCGGCCGCATAATCGCCTTTTTCAAAATAGATAATGCCGAGATTGGTGAACAGCGATGCCAGCCCTGGTTTGTCTCCGAGTTGTCTGGATCGCGGAATTTGCTCTTCAATGATGGTAACGGCATTATCGTATTCGCCTTGGTTCATATAGGCCAGTGCGAATTGCGCTACGGTTTGAGCACTGATATCGGTAGGGTCTGTTTCCCTGGCGAGTGAGATACTTTTTGAAAAGCTGGCTTTGGCTTCCGGGTAGTTGCCCTGTCTGAAGTGTAGATTGCCTAAATTTCCGAATGTGCGTGCAAGTCCCTGGAGGTCATGGGCGTGTTCAAAAATCTCAGACGCCCGGTGAAAGTATTTCAGCGCACCCGAATAATCCCCCTGGAGCAAGAGCACCTGCCCCAGATGGTTAAAGGCTTGTCCTAAGAGCAAAGGATCACCTGACTTTCTGGCAAAACGCAGGGCACGCGCATAGGATTGCCGGCAGTCATCCCAAAGACCTGTCTGCTCCAGGATTTTACCTCTTCGCAAATGTGCTTTGACCAGCAAGGCGGGATTAGCGTCATGGGGTATAAGGTCAATGAGTTTATTGTAATAAAAAATGGCTTGTTGGTTTTGATAGTTGCGCCTGGCAAAATCTGCGGCTTTGAGCAGGTATTCGCAGGTTTTATCAGTAATGCCGGCCTGCTCATAATGGAAAGCGAGGTCAGCATATCGCTCTGGCAGGTTTTGTGCGTGTAGTTGTTCAATTGCCTGAGCAATAAGCGCATGCAAATGATTCAAACGGGAACGCATTTGCATTTGATAAGCAGCCTCGCGCAAAAGAGAATGTCTGAAGATATAGCGCATTTCAGAGAGCGCATGCCAGATTTGCCCTTGCTCGGCGGTTTTGATTTGCTCCTGAACCATCACCTCCGTATTGCCGTGGATACTGGAGAAGCCTTCCTGCTGGCTCATCACCTGATTGAGTACCGGCACTTCAAATTCCCGACCAATTACCGATGCTGCTTTTACCGTTTCCCTGGCGAGGGCCGACAGGCGGTCAATACGGGCCGTGAGAATAGACTGGATAGAGCCAGAGATATCCATCTCGGGGTGGATGAGATGCCAAACACCATCTTCCTGGTGCAGGAGCTTCCGTTCCAGGCAATATTCCAGCACTTGCTCCAGGTAGAATGGATTGTTATTGGTATGTTTTACGAGTTGCCCCTGAAATTCCGGAGCAATTTTACCCTTGAGATGGAGTTCTGCAAAACGGGTAACGGCTTCGGAATCCAGCGGCGTGATGGACATGGTCAAAACCGGAAGGTGGAATTGGCGTAAAGTATCCATCGGAACAATCTCCGGTATCTTTCCATCTTCCCCGGGGCGGGTGGTTATCAAAAGCATTACAGGGAGTACCGCCAATCGAAGGGCGATGTCTCGCAATAGATTCAGCGCATCCTCATCCAGCCACTGCGCATCTTCGATTTCAAGCACCACTGGCTGTATGGCCGCTTCTACGGTAATCAGGTGAATAATGGCCTGCCGTGTATTGTCATATCGACCCTTGGCATCGAGCTGCTCCCAAAGCGACTCCGGATAATGGATACCGAGCAGTCCGGCCAGAATGGGTTTCAGACGGTTGAGCTCCCGGCGGAGCGCCGCCTCCCCGGGTGGATTTTTTTGGGCAAGAGACTGGAGTAGCAGATTGAAGTTGACTTCAAAGTGTCGTTGATTTTCCTGAGGCAGGCGTTCGGACGATTGCTCGAAGTAGTTCCTCAGAAAAAACAAAAAGGCATTCCAGGGTTTCCGCAAAATCTGATCCGCGACACAGGTGTACCAGGCCAATTGACGACTCTCCTGCAGTGCCCGGCGCAACTCCCCTGACAGGCGACTTTTGCCTATGCCGGGCTCCCCGATGAGCAATGCAATGCCGGCACTCCGCAGGTCAAACAAAGGCTCCGCAAAGTCCAGAAGTTGGCGCATTTCCCGGCTCCTACCCACTAAGGGACTGGAAAGATCCTGAATTTGCCCAATATGCCGTCCCTCGAGCATGTACGTAGGAACATTTCCCTTAATCCCCTTGTATTTGATATCCCCTTTGTGGCGAAAACGATACTGCCTGTTTTTGCTGATTTCGCTATCAACCAGCGCCTCGCCCCAGTCTGCATGACTCATCAGGCGTACTGCGAGATTGACGCTCTTGCCTACAGCGGCATATTGACACCGCTCTGCACCACCTACAATACCGGTAAAGGCGGTTCCTATGGAAATTCCAGCCTTAAAGCGAAGGTTGTCGGTTTGCTGGAGCGTTTTAGTTTCTGCCTCAAGTGCAAAAAAGAACTCCAGCGCGCGGCTAAGGTTGTTTTCGTAAGATACTGGCGCCCCGAAAAACACCACTATGACGCCCCCCTTATCTCCAAAGTCAATTTCCTTAAAGTATCCGGAAAAATTCTCAGCCTGATCCAGCACCACGCGGGAAAATTGCTCAAGGCTGTCATGATCGGGCACACCGGAAAAGCCTATAAATATAGAAATTACGGTGCGGAATTCTCCTCCGGTACGGGTCTGAAACACTTCCGCAGGCAGGAATTGTAAAACTATCTCTTCCTCCAGCTCGGAGAGTGGAGTCGGTTGAAGATGGACAGGACTGATTGGGGGAATGTTCGTGAGTTTCCAATAATTTTCTGCTGCAGGCTGAAAGGATAAACCTCTTGAATCCAATAGTTCTTTCATGGAGGAGTCCAGGACAATCTCCAGATTGCCCGCAGCTATTTGCCCCTGGGCGCAATGATGAACTGCCCGCCCCCTGAAGTAAAAGGACTTGCGTTTTTGGCCTACGATACCCCATTCTACTTCTCCAAATGCGGCACCGATTTTTATGGAGATTGGAAACTCCCCTACATGAAATCCTTTGCCGGCAAAAAAGGCCCTTGCTGTTACAGCCACGTGCAAAGCTTCCAAAGCAGTCATAGCAGAATGCGCCGAAGGAAAAACGGCCATGAAGGCATCCCCAGCAAAATAGGGTATGAACCCGCCCCTGTCGTACACTAACTGCACCAAAGGCGCAAAAATATGATTGAGCGCTTCGGAAAGCTGTTCAGCGCCCTGGGCACCGCGCGACATCAGGTGCTCTGTGAGGACTGTAAAGCCAGATAAATCAGCAAACATAGTATAGGCCTGGAAGCAACCATGCCGGCGCCCCTTCTGATACTGTTCCTGAATGAAATGCGGAATTAATTGCTTCACCGAATGCGCTCTGATGCGTGCGCAAAGTTAAGCAAAACCATTGCTTCCAATGCCTGAATACGTCCGAATTACTGAAAAACCCTGATATAATCTACTACCATGCGCTGCGGGAAGACCGTGGTCGCATCAGGGCTTCCCGGAAGATTCCCACCCACGGCAACGTTAAAGATAAAGAAGAAATGGTTATTAAACGGATAGGGCGCGGAACCACCTTGTGCTGGCGTGTATTGAAAAAACTGCTCGTCATCGAGTAGCCACTTAATACTGTTCTGCTCCCAGATAATCGAAAATACATGGAATTCTTCAGAAAACTTCCTCCCGTTGGGAAGGGATTTATAGCCACTTATGAATTGTCGTTGTGCGGTGCTGTTGCCGAAATGAACCGTACCGATGAGCCGGCCGGGCTGACTGCCAATAATTTCCATGATATCAATCTCGCCGCATGCCGGCCAGCCGATTTGGGTGATGTTGCGGCCAAGCATCCAGAGTGCCGGCCAAAGCCCCTGACCTTCAGGTAACAAGGCGCGGATGTCAATACGGCCATAACGAAATTCTCTTTTACCCAGCGTCTGAATCCGGGAAGAAGTGAACTCCCGGCCTCCAAAAGGCTCTTTGCGTGCTTCAATGACTAAATGGCCATCGTACATAAACGTATTTTCGCGCCGATAGAACTGAAGCTCATTATTCCCCCAACCATTATTACCGGTTCCTATTTCGAAGTTCCAGTTATTGGTGTTCAGGGTATCGCCATCAAATTCATCGCTCCACACCAAATTGCGCCCCGGATAGGAAGTAGGAGTGGTATATCCGCCGGGAATATATACATCCACATCGAGTACGTCATCGTTAAGGATGGTGCCTTTGGCCTCCTCGCGCTCCAGTGTGGCATTCACCGGCTCAGATAGCTTGATGCTGAATTGCTCATCAGGCTCCCGAAGTCTGTTGGTGATGAGAGTGACAGAGATTGTTTTTTCCTTTTCTCCAGGATTGAAAAGGAGTGTTCCTGGTTCAACCGGTAAAAAGTCGCTGCCGGCACGGGCATCACCATCCACCACTTCATATTTAACTCCTACCCGGGCAAAGTTATTCCCCACGAGGGTTACTTTGAAATGCATAACAGTAGCGCTATTGCCTTCTTCCAACGCTACATCATCAATCTGCAACACCGGAAGCTCAATCTCTGGCTGGAAATACCCCTTATCCTCCAGACAGGCTGAAAGCATGAAGGTTAGGAAAGCGAATAAAAGAGAAAAGCGAATATTTTTCATCGGCTTGATTTATTTTCAGATTTAGCATGTTGAAACACGCGAACATAGTCAATTTCAAAACGCTGGGGCCAGGCAGTTTCCTCCACGCCGTATTTGCCACCCCAACCACCACCTACGGCAAGATTGAGCACCAGGAAGAAAGGCTGGTCAAACGGCCAGATCTCATAGGTAGGGCCTTTAGAATACGTATGAAATTTCTGGCCATCCACAAAAAAGTCCAGCCTGTCGGGATGCCACTCCAGTGCGAAGATGTGAAAATCGTCTTTTGCATTAGGCACCCAAATTCTTCCAGGTTGATCATTGGCATGCATACCATTGAAGGCTAAGGTATGAGTATTGGCAAAAATGGAATCAGGAAGATATCCGACATGTTCCATAATATCAATTTCGCCACTGTGAGGCCACCCGCCGTAAACACCCTGACCGTAATCTCCTGCTGCCGGAAGCATCCATATTGCGGGCCATGAACCGCGTACCGATGCTACTTTGGCCCTCACTTCCACCCGGCCATAACGCCACTCTCCCCTACCCTTGGAAACCAATCGTGCAGAAGTATATTGCCGGGTTTCCCAAGGCTCCCGACGAGCTTCAATGATTAGTATTCCCCCCTCTACTCGTGCATTCTCAAGCCGGCCGGAAGTATAGTACTGGAGCTCGTGATTGCCCCAGCCACACCCCATGGGGAGGTCGCAGGCATCTCCGGAGTGATAGCCCCAGCGCGTCGAGTCGGGCAGCCCATCGCGATCAAATTCATCCGACCAAACCAGCCGCATGCCTGCAGGTGGGTCAATCCGCTGGGAAAAAAGCAGGAGATTCTGAAAAACCAGAATGAGCACCCAGCATATTCGATAATTCAACCTCATTACTCGATTATATTGAAGTAAAATACAATTCAAACCACCCGCCTCCGTTTAAAAACGGAGACCGCACTACGAGTTCTGTTGCAGTAAGGGTAACAATATCATAAGTGTTGCCGGCATCCCAAACACCCATAAACGAACCCTCAGTGAGTAAAATGCGCGTCTCTCCGTTCTCGCCCCCTCCGGGAATTATTGTCCAGGTATGATCAGTGGGAGGGGAATATGGAACCGCCTGATAGCCGTTCCATGGATCAATAGTGAGGCCATTATTGAGATACTGAAAGCGATTCGCATCAAACCGGAAACAGAACCGATCATCGTATTGCTCTGGCTGCAAACCGTCAGGCTGGGATCTGAACCATTCACCAGAACCCGGTGTAGGCCCAACCGTAACAGCTCCTGCTGCACGGGTCAGTGTCCAGCATTTTGAACTGGCCTCCTCACAACCGCCGGCAAGGAGCACAATAAGGTCGCTGCAGGCCGTAACCGCATCGTTGGCAATCACTATTTGCTTGCTAACCTGGGAGGTGCCCGACCCACCCGCTGATGCTGCGAACAGCGTAATGGTGTAAGTACCCGCTTTTCTAAAAAATATAGTGTCCTGGGATTTCTGCGAGCGATCGGGAACGCCCCCAGGGCACGACCATAGTCGGGAGAACGCCCCCTGCGACAAGTCTTTAATGACGACTAAATTGGAATCTCCCTGTACGTATTCCATGGAAAATGATGGTGGGCCGGGCAAGGGTCCCAGGTCAATATCTTCCTCGGTGAACGGCGTGCAGGCCGGCCAGAATATGCTCAAAACGAATATCGAGAGTAATCCATTAATCCATGCTTTCATAAAACTGATACGCTTAAGGTAAGAAAATAAAAAATCATCACCCTGAATACCCCGGGTTTTGGGTTACAGCACCTCCTGAGGCCTGAATCTGAGAGGATGGGATTGGGAAAACCTTGTGAATCTGGTCGTTAAAACCGAGAGGACCAAGCGCAGAAGCTGCTCTGCCGGTGCGCACCAGGTCGAAAAAGCGATGGCCTTCCAAGGCGAGCTCGAGGCGCCGCTCCCGATAAATTGCCTCCAACAAAGGCTGTCCTGTAGCCATAATATCGGGCAAAATATCTGTGCGACTGCCTCTTGCCCTGGCGCGAACCTGGTTGAGCGAACTCTGAGCTGCGGCGTAATTCCCATTGTACCAGGCCGCTTCCGCGTGCATCAACAGTACATCGGAGTACCGGATGACGCGATCATTTGTACCTCCGTTGGGATTGGGATCTCCAAACGGTGCTTCCTCTGCTTTCCAGTTGAAAAATTTACGCGAATAGTAATCATGCGGAAAACCAGTTGCCGTCTTGGTAAAGATGCCCCGGTCACCCATCGCATCCCCTTCTCTGAAAACGGTAAACTTCAGGCGCGGGTCCTCAAATCCTTCCACAAAGAACTCATCAACAAGGTCTTGGGTTGGGAGGTTGAAACCAAACCCCTCAAACTGGCCGCGAGCCCGCTGAAATACATTGGTGAACGTACCCTCATTAGCATTGTTGCGCCCCCAGTTACCTCCGGAGGCGTTCATATATTGTATCTCAAAGACGGATTCCGTGTTGTTCTCTCCGGCTTCTGTGAAGATCTGTCCATAATCTGCCACTAACGAATATTCGTTAGAATTGATGATAGCTTCCGCCAGGGTCTGTGCCTCCGCATACTTATTGCGCCAAAGCATGGCTTTGAGCAAAAGTGCCTGGGCTGATCCTTTGGTAACCCGCCCTACATCTGATGCCGCATACTCACTGCGTCTGGGAAGGGCTTCGACTGCTGTCTTAAGGTCATTTTCAATCAGGTCCCAAACCTCCCCGGCTTCCGCTCTCGGCATATTGTACTCACTTGGCGCCAACACATGGTCTGCCAGTGGAACACCCCCAAACATGGTAACAAGGTTATAAAAAAACCAGGCGCGGATAAAGCGTGCTTCGCCTAAAATACGGGCTTTCAGCACGGGATCCATCTGGATATCGGGTACTTTTTCCAATACCACATTGGCGCGATATATTCCTTCGTAATCAGCAGCCCACTCTGACTCTAAGAGATCGGTATTCACCGGCCCCTGAAATGTCTCTAAGCGCAATAGCTCATTGACATCATTATCCCCGGAACCACCCTTTTCTGAGTCGTCAGACATGATATCCCCCCAGAACCAACGAAAGTGCCCGGCGGGGGTTAATTCAAACTGCAGCGCGGCATAGGCGCCATTTACAGCAGCAATGGCATCTTCTGCCGTCCTGTAAAAGTTATCCTGGGTTGTACCCACCAAAGGAGACCGCTCCAGGAATTCTTTGTCGCAGGAGCTCAGGATGCTCAAAGTCCAAAACAATAAGAGTGCGGATGTCTTTTTCATCTGGTTTTATTAAAAAGTTACGCTAAGCCCTCCGAGGAAGGTACGAGCTTGTGGATAAAACCCGCGGTCAATGCCAATTTCCAGTGCGCTCAAAGCTCCGATTTCAGGGTCGAGCCCGGAATACCGGGTAAAGGTGAACAGATTCTGAGCGGATACATACATTCGGAATTTGTAAATACCCAGGGATTTCAGCAGGTTGGCCGGCGGTGAATACCCCAATTGAAGATTTTTCAGGCGAATAAAAGAGCCGTCCTCTACAAAGCGGTCCGATACTCTGGCGTTCTGATTAGGGTCATTAAGGCTTACGCGGGGTTCGCTGTTGGATGTCCCCGGACCGGTCCAACGGTTTAATACCGACACGGGGCGATTGACGTATGTGAAGTCGTAGCGCACAGTACCGTTGTAGATATCATTACCCTGGCTTCCGAGTACAAAAATGCTCAGGTCAAAACCCTTGAAGCTGCAATCAGCATTGAGACCATACGTGAAATCGGGCGTAGGATTTCCAATAAAGGTCTGGTCGAGCAAATCAATAACGCCATCACCGTTCAAATCCTTGAAGCGAATGTCTCCGGGAGCGGTAAGTTCATGCTGGAAGGCGTGAGCCGCTACCTCCTCTGTGGTTTGGAAAATACCATCGGTCACGAAACCATAAAAAGCGGCAATAGGTCTGCCCACTTCCGTGCGTGACACGGTGGCATTGGCGGATTGTACGCGGCCGGTAAGCACAGGGTCACCTCCTTCCCCAAGACTTAACACGCGGTTATTTACAAAGGCAATGTTGCCACCCACGCTGTAGGAAAAAGCACCCTCTCGGTTGCGATACTGCAGAGCGAGTTCAAAGCCGCGATTCTCTACCTGACCAATATTGCGCACCGGTGGCAGAGTTCCTGCAACCAGGGGAATGGGGGCGGCATACAACATATCGGTAGTAGTCTTGATGTAGTAATCGGTAGTGAGGTTGAACCGGCCATTGAAGAGTTCTACATCCAGACCTGCATTGGCCTGGGTCACCGTTTCCCATTTCAGGTCAGGATTGGCAGATACCAGGGGCACGGCGCCGTTGGTGATAACCTCATCCGGTCCGAAGGCGTAATTTTGGCCTGCATTCACGATAGTCGTAAAGGTATAATCTCCAATCCGGTCGTTGCCATTTTGCCCCCAGCTGGTTCGAAGTTTCAGGAAGGTGATGGCATTTGACCGGAAGAAAGGCTCCCTGCTGATTACCCACCCGCCGGAGAAAGAAGGAAAATAGCCGAAGCGGTTGTTTACACCGAACCTCGAGGAACCATCTGCCCGGAAAGTTGCAGAGAACAGATATTTATCGGCATACTCGTAGTTGGCTCTGCCAAAGAAGGAAAGCAGCGCTGATTCAGTAGCGCCACCATAGGTACTTTGGGAAGTAATAGGATCAATGGTATTGGACAACAAGGCGTCAGCAGGGTCGTTGGTGGGAAGGTTGGTATTGGCGCCACCGCTGTAATCGTGGCGATTCTCGAGCAGAGAGGTTCCAGCCGTGAGCGCAACACTGTGCTTTTGCCCAAAAGTCTCCTGATAAGTCAATACGTTTTCCCACTGGTAGTTTTTCCACTCGTTGTGTTGTAACACCACCGAATTGACCAGATTTTTCTCACCTCCGGGAGCATCGCTCAATATTGGGTCGATGCTAAGGTCAAAACTCGGGAAGAAGGTATTGCGCTTTGCAAAGGTGACATCGGTGCTGTAAGTCGTTTTGAAAGTCAATCCCTTTGCCGGTGTCACCGTAGCAAAAACTGAACCTGTCAGTCGGTTGGATACCCATGCATCGTGCGTGGTTTCAATGGCATTGAGGGGATTTACAATGTCGGTATCAGCGTACAGAGAATAGGCATAAATACCGTCAGATCTGCGAACGCGGGTAACCGGATCCATATTCAATGCACGCACTAAAGGCGTGGTAAATTCATTGTTTTCCGGCAAAAATCTCCTTTTTAAATGGGTAACTCCAAGCGTATTGCCGATGCTGAGCCAGTCTTTAACATCATTGGTTGTGTTGAGCCGTACCGTATAGCGCTGAAAGCCTGATTTTTCCCCTCCTACGATGCCATCCTGGTTAAACAAGTTGCCGGTGACCGTATAGGCGGAACGCTCAGAGCCCCCGGTAATGGAAAGCTGGTGATTGGCCGTACCGGCATCACTAAAAATGGCATCCAGCCAGTCTGTACCTTCTCCCAACAAATCAGGGTTGCTAAATTCAGGAAGTGGAACCTTCCCGGCAGCGATATGAGCCTCGTTGGAGATGATGGCGTACTCCCGGGCATTCATCAGATTGATTAATTTCCAGGGGCTTTGTACGCCGTAATACGTCTCATACGTGATTCTGCCGTCCTGTTTTTTTCGGCCTCCTTTGGTAGTGATGAGCACCACGCCATTAGCACCGCGGGAGCCGTAGATGGCCGCTGAAGCAGCGTCCTTGAGTACGTTAATAGATTCGATATCCCCCGGGTTGAGAAAATCTATACCCTCGACGGGGATACCATCTACAATATAGAGGGGGTCACTGTTGTTGATGGTGGCAACCCCGCGAATACGCACAGTGAGTGGGCTTCCCGGCGAACCGGAGTTTTGCGTCACCTGTACCCCGGCCACGCGTCCCTGCAGTGCCTGCTCGGTGCGCAAAACGGGTGTGGAGGTAATTTCATCTGCCGAGATAGTGGAAACAGATCCGCTGATAGAACTTCGCTTTTGGGTGCCATAACCTACCACGACAACTTCCCCAAGGACGGAAACATCAGTGCCCAGAGCTACGTCGATTTGACGAAGGTTCCCCACCTGCCGCTCTTCCGTTTTTAATCCCACGTAGGAGAAAACCAAAACGGCATTGCCATCGGCCACTTCGATTTCGTAGGCGCCGTCCACGTCAGTGATGGTACCATTTAAACCAGCCTTTTCCATCACAGTGGCACCAATGACGGGTAATCCATCTTCAGCGCTGCTAACCACACCTTTTATTTTGATGTTTTGAGCCCATAAACCGGACACACCACACAAAATCATCCATACCGATACAATGCCGTTTTTCATTACTGCCTATTTTTTCACGATTTTTTGAGTAGCGATGATGTTGCCTTCCCTGACATGCACCATGTACATACCTGGAGCCCATTGTGTGGCATTCAGCTCGAAGCGCTCCGTATGGCGATCCACAGGACGGCTGAAAATCACCTGACCGGTCAGGTTGGAAACTTGTACGTGGCGATCGGTTGTACCGGCGGATGGGAATACCAGCCAGGCAGAGTTATCCGTCACGTTGGGAGCGATGTAGAAAAGATTATGGTCAGTTTGATAGTCTGCAACTGAAGAAATACAGCCGCTGCAAGAGTTGAAGCAATAAATGGTAAGCGTAGCATCGCCGTCCACTTCCAGCAGGCGGTTAATAAACTGTCCGGAAGGATCGGTGATGGTACAAGGCTGTCCGGAAGTAAACTGCTCCTGTGCAGACCAGTTGTCGAGTGTGAATTTATATTCGTGCTGTCCGCCGGGAAGCAGGAAAGTACCCTCCCAGATATTGTCGCCGTTGGCGTCGGAGAGAGGATTGGCATCGCCACTCCATCCGTTGAAAGAGCCACTGACATAGACTTGAGTGAAGCTGCCGGTGTATTGGCTCATATCGACGCGGAAGGTAATGTTGCCATTGGACACGCCGCCAGAGCAGTTGGTATCGGTGGTACAGATACCGAAGCAGGTTTGAATGGTGGTATCCTGCGTAATTGGCCCCATTTGGCGGTCATTGAAGTTGCCCGGGTTGGCGCAATCCTGGCCCGCGATATTTTCTTTGCAGGAATAATCGGGGCAGTTGCCGTTGGTGAAGGTGTAGAAAGACTGGAAGTTTCTGGGTTTTTCAAAAGTTATACTCCAAACGCCATCCATGTCGGGGTCGCTCATTGGGAAATCCCCGGGGACTCCAAAACTGCCACCGCCGGCTATATACATACCGGTGGGTGCCACTGAAATATGAGATGTCCCTAATTGAATGGTGATACGCACGGATTCTCCGCAGGCATAGCAACTATTCCAGCAGACGGTATTGATATCTGCTCCTGAAGCACTGACGGTGAGGCGGCGGTTGGTGAACTGGCCGGAGGGGTCGGTAATCACGCAATCTTCGGCGCCGGAGAACTGTTCCTGTGCAGACCAGTTGTCTATGGTAAATTTATACTCATAAACGCCTGCGGGGAGGTTGATGGTAGTTTCCCAAATGCCGTCGTTATTGGCATCCGAGAGTGGGTTAGCATCGCCACTCCAGTTGTTGAAGGTGCCGCTGACAAAAACCGTGTTGAAACTTCCGGTGTAGTCATTCATATCTACGGAGAAGGTGACATCTGCAGATTGTGGACCTCCTGCGGTGCAAACTACGACATCGTCGAAATAGGAAGTTGCAGCGGATGCACTGCCAGGAATTCCGAAGTCAAAAAAGAGGGTAACGGTGTTGTAGATATGGCCGTTAGCCGGTTCTCCCGGAGCCTCCAGGGATGGCAGGGTAACATCGAAACACAATTCCACCCATTCATTTACCACAGTGTTCTGCACGGTTTGGAGCCAATTAGGACCTCCGGAGGAAGAATTTTCCAGCTTGAGGGTGAGGTTACCCGGGTGATCCATGTGTACCTTGATACAAACCTGGCCCCCGTTGGTTACATTCACTGGAGTGGTAGGGTTGGGGTTGGAAAAGGCACCTGCCCAAACTTGTGCATCGGCGGGCTTTTCAAAACGCGTTACGTTGGCGCTGGTATTGATACCGGTTGGATTGGGGTTGGCAACCACCTGAGTGAGGGACCCTTCGAGCGAACTTCCGAAATAGAAGAAGGTCGTAGAAGTTTCCTCCGCTTCAAAATCCAGAACGGTTCCACAGGAGACGGTAGCCGGTACGACGATATCATCGAAGTAATAGGTGGCATTTGACGCTCCACCGGCGGTACCGAAGTCAAAAAACAGGGTCACCGTATTGTAAACTTGGCCTGCGGCAGGCGTGTTGGGCCCTTCGAGCGACGGAAGCGTGGTATCGAAGCAGATTTCCGTCCAGGCATTAGCGGTGTTCACCGGTACGGTTTGAATCCAGTTGTCGCCACCTGAGGAAGAGTTTTCGAGTTTCAGGGCTACGTTGCCGACTTGAGCAAACCAGACTTTCATGCAAACCTGGGAAGAGGAGGTCAGGTTTACCGGCGTAGTCGGGTTGGGGTTAGAAAAGGCACCGGCCCAGGTCTGTGCACCGGAAGCCTTTACGTAACGAGTTACATTGGCGCTGGTATTGATGCCGGATGGGTCGGGATTAGCCACAACCTCGGTGAGTGAACCTTCTAAGGAACTTCCGAAATAGAAGAAGGTTGTAGAAGTCTCAGGCGTTTCAAAATCCAGGATGACAGTCTGTGCCTGTACAGCAAACATCGACATCATCCAAAGGCAAATTATGGGTAAAATAAACTTTGGCATAAGCGTTTTTTATTTAGGTTGACAAGTGAAGGTTACTACATCAAGTTCCACATCAAAGCAGGAGTTGAACTGACAAACATAACAAAAAGTTCAATTAAAAAAATTTCGCATTTCAGAACAAAGGTAGGCTAAACCCTTTCTTTGCCAATAAAATACAATTACATCTCATCTACTACAAACTCATTTTTTTAGACTACAAATGACATTTTTTTAAAAAAATCACCACATCATTACTACATCATTTGCTCTAAAACTCCTATATTTACGCAAACCTGTCGCCATGAGCATCCGGTTATGTGTTTTTCTGATGTTTGGTCTGTCTGTCGTTGGTGCTGCACAACAGAGCAATATCGGCATGCCCATGATGCAGGGATATTCGAGGCACGACTATCGGGGCGGAACTCAAAACTGGGGCTTTGTGCAAGACAGGCAGGGCATCATGTTCGTCGCCAATAATGAAGGTATCCTGGAATTCAATGGTCAGGAGTGGAATAAATACCCCCTCCCGAATCAAACCATTGTGCGCTCCATCGCGCTGGACGATACCGGAAGGCTATTTGTTGGTGGCCAGGACGAGGCAGGCTACTTCGAGGCCGATGAACTCGGCAACCTTAAATACCACTCTCTCAAACCGCTCATCCCGGAAAATGCCCGCCGCTTCGAAGATGTATGGGACATGCTCGCTCTCCCGGAGGGTATCTTTTTCCGTGCATCCGACAATATTTACCACTTACATCAAGGGCGCGTTGAGGTTTTTTCTACCGGAAAGCCCATCGTTTTTCTCGGCGGTTGGGCAGGAAATGTCCTCATTCAGGATGCAGATGGACAGCTTTTGAAATTTTCTCAAAACCGCTTTACGGCGCTGACAAAAACCCCCTTTGCCTTGAGAGCCGGTATTACAGAGGCTATTAATTACCATCCCGATACTGTGCTGTTGGCCACTGAAAATGAAGGTTTCTATTACTACACCAATTCCGATTTTGGACAATGGGCTATTCCTGATCAGGCATTCCTTCTTCAAAATCGCATTCAGGCAGTATCTATCCTCCCCGGAAAGCGCCTGGCTATCGCCACCGCCCATGGCGGGCTCCTGATGCTCGACCCAGACCGGAAAGCCCGCCATCTCCTCGGCAAGGAGGATGGCCTGCAGAATAATAATGTGCGCAGCGTATTTGCCGATGCCGACAATCATTTATGGCTCGGATTGGACAATGGCATTGACTACGTCATTACCGGGTCTCCTTTTACAGCCATAATACCGGATGGATCGCTGGAAGGCACGGCCTACGGCGCGTGCATCCATCAAAACACCATCTATTTTGGCACCTCCAATGGGTTGTTTGCCGCACCCTGGAATACCCACTACAATCCCTTTGCCAAAAATAACCGGTTTAAGCTGGTACCTAATACCAATGGACAGGTATGGGGACTGGGAGCCATCGGCAATGAGCTCTTCCTGGGGCATCACGAAGGGGCATTTGTAATACATGCCACGGGAGCCCGCAAAATCTCCCCTGAAATGGGCTATTGGATGTTCCTGCCCGTGCCCGGAAAACCGGAGCTCCTCGCCGGGGGCAACTACTATGGTATCAGCCTCTATCAAAAGCAATTAGGGGGAAACTGGGCTTTTCAGCGCAAAATAACAGGACTTTCAGAATCCTCCCGAATAATGACCACCGATGAGGAAGGGGCAATCTGGATGTCGCACCCCTACAGAGGAATTTTCAGAATCCCGATGGATGCGAAAGCAGAGGCTGCCAAAGTGGAGTTTTTTGGCACTGAAAAAGGCTTGCCATCCGACCTTCAAAATCACGTCTTCTCTATCAAAAACGAAATCGTGGCTACCGCCCGAGAGGGCATATATCGGTTTGATGTCCCACAGGCTCGTTTCGTTCCACATGAAATCTATAACCCTTTACTCGGCGCTCAAAGCCGGGTGAGAAGACTTGTGGAAGATGCCGAAGGTAATGTATGGTATGCCATGGAGGGGGAAGTCGGCGTATTGTGGGTAAAAGACCGCGGGCTGAAAAAGGAGGTCGTGCGGGAAGCATTTCCCGAGCTCAAAAATAGATTGGTGGGCGGTTTCGAATTCATCTACCCCCATGATTCCCGCAATGTTTTTTTTGGTTCCGAAAAAGGATTTATACATTTCAATCCCTCGGAGAACCGCAGCAGGAAGAGAGATCTGAAAACAGTCATCAGCAGAGTAGTGCTTATCGCCGAAAGCGATAGCCTCATATATGCCGGCCATGGGCATCCGAAGCAACGGCCTAAATTTCATAGCCGTATGAATGCTTTTCGATTTTTCTTCGCCCTGCCGCACTATGAAACCTGGCAACCCCAGGAATTTCAGGTCATGCTGAAAGGGCTTGAAGATGTCTGGTCGGACTGGTCGGAGAAAAGCCAGCGGGAATTCACCAATCTGCCGCCGGGCAAGTATGTATTCAGGGTGCGAAGCCGACTCAGTTCCGGCAAGACTGCTGAGGAAGCCGCCTTCGCTTTTGAAATTCTGCCGCCCTGGTATGCTACCCGAGTGGCGCTCACTCTTTTCATGTTCGGCTTCGCTACCTCCATCGCAGGGCTGATTTGGATTCCACAGCGAAAATTCCAACAGGAACGCGAACGCATGAAACAGAAAAGTCAGCAACAGGAGGAAGCACACCGCGAGGCAGCCAGGCAATCTGAAGAAGAAATCATGCGCCTTCGCAATGAAAAACTCGAAGCGGAGGTCGCTTTTAAAAACAAAGAAATGGCCTCCGTAACCCTACACCTCCTCCAAAAAAGCGAGTTGCTCCACAAAATTGGGGAGGATCTCCAAAAGCTTCACCGAAAAGTGCAAAACGAAGAATCACAAAAGGAAATCAGAAAGCTTATGGTCATGCTGCAGGATGATGCCCGATTAGACAGCGACTGGGCCCAGTTTGCACAGCACTTTGACCAGGTACACAGCGATTTTTTCAAGCGCATCCGTGAAAGATTTCCACAGCTCACACCTAAAGATCTGAAAATGTGCGCCTATCTGCGACTTAATCTCAGCTCCAAGGAAATTGCGCCACTCATGAACATCTCCGTCCGCGGAGTAGAAATCAGCCGCTACCGACTGCGCAAAAAGATGGAACTCGACACCGATGAGAACCTGACTGACTTTTTCATGAATTTTTAATCCACGTTGCCCATGGACTTCCAACGGCTTTTCGATATCCTCCCCTATCAGGAAGCCCGCTATCCGCAAGCTACTGCATTCTCCAGGGTTGGCAAAGCATTTTCTACAGGAGAAGCCATTCGAAAAACAGAGGCTCTTGCTGCCGCCTTGTGGCACATCGGCATTCAACCCGGTGACCGTATTGCCATCATCGCCGCCGATAATTGTCCGGAATGGCATTTTTGCGATTTTGCGATTCAAAAAACCGGTGCAGTAGTGGTACCCATCCATGCCGTAGCTACCGATGCGGAGCTGGTCTTCATCCTGCGCGATGCCGGCATTCGGGCCTGTTTTGCTGCTTCTGAGGCTCTTGCCGACCGCATCCGGCTGGCAGCACCCGACACCCTTGAATTTCTCTGGGCTTTCGAGGGCGAAAAAGCCTTAAACGCTCCTCTGCCCGATGAAGAAACACAACAACACCTGCACAATATCGCCCGAAATATTCGGGATACCGATCTGGCAACACTCATCTACACTTCCGGTACTACCGGAGAGCCTAAAGGAGTCATGTTGTCGCATCGCAATGTGGTGAGCAATATCAAATCCGTCATTACACTGGCACCGGTGGATTGTACGCACCGAGTATTCAGCTTCCTCCCGTTGAGCCATATTTTTGAACGCATGGTAACTTATGCGTACATGGCGGTGGGAGCAAGTATATATTATCCCGAACAAGCCGGAACCCTGATGCGCGATTTGCGGGCTGCCAGGCCTCATTTTTTTGCAGCCGTACCCCGTGTGCTGGAAAAGTTTTTTTCAGGCATACAGGCCACCGCGGCCAAGCGCTCCTTCCTGCAACGGCGCATTCTGCAATGGGCCATCCGGTTGGGTATAAATTACAAGACAGGTAAATCCGTGCCGCTGGTTTTTCAGTGGCAGCTTGGCATGGCCGACCTGCTGGTTTTTCGCTTGTGGCGCCGGGCGCTGGGGGGCAAAATCAAGGGCGTCATGGTAGGTGCCGCAGCTTTGCAGCCCGAATTGGGCAGATTATTCTCCGCTGCGGGCATTTCGGTGCGCGAGGGTTACGGCCTCACTGAAAGCGCTCCGGTGGTTTCCTTCAACCGATTCGAGCCGGGAGGGGTTCGGTTTGGCACTGTGGGCATCCCCGTACCAGGAGTAGAAGTTCACATCCATCAACCCGATGAAAACGGCGAAGGGGAGATTTGGGTGCGCGGCCCCAATGTGATGATGGGCTATTACCATCGTCCGGAGGAAACACGAGAAGTACTCGATGCGCAAGGCTGGCTC
>CAYTNI010000019.1:0-18769 GCA_964439115.1 uncultured Saprospiraceae bacterium | reverse complement strand
AGCGCGACCCCGCAACTCTGCGTGAGGTTTTATACTGGTATCAATCCCCCCCTATCGCATCAAGGTAACATCTCCCTTAAACAGCTTCACGCTGCCATCAATGAAGACGACCTCTGCAAAGTAGGTAAACACATTTGAATTATAGAGCTTCTCCCGGTGCCCACCATCCCAGCCGTAAGCGGGATCGTTGGTAGGGAAGTTGAATACTTCGAAAACTGATTCGCCCCAGCGGTTAAAAATCATAAACGAACGCACATATTCTACGTCATCGTCGGAAAATATGACCAGGCGGTCGTTATTGCCGTCATTATTGGGAGAAAAGGCATTGGGAATAAATACTTCCCTCGGGTTACGCACAAAAATGGTAATCTCATCCGTGATGCTGCACCCATTGGTATCCACCAAAGTAGCAGCATACATCATGGTAATAAAGGGCCTTACCTCTAAATCCGGACAGTTGAGGCACGAAATAGTATCGAAGGTTGTCCAGCGGAAACTGGCAATCTCGTTGTCGGGAATATTGTACTGTGAGTTAATTTGGGCAGTCTGACCAATACGGATAAACTGGTCGGGGCCAAGGTCGAGCTCCAGATCGTTGCCTTCCCGGAGATTTACATTCACCTCAAACTCACATCCGGTGGCATCCTGTACCACCAAACGGTAATCACCGGCTCCTAACTCAGGAAAGAAGGTTTGAGACTGGAACGGGCTATCATTGAAACTGTAAAGATAGGGCTGAATCCCTCCGGTAATGACACCAATCCTGATACTGCCATCCGTATCGCCAAAACAGGTAGGACTATCGCTGGTGACCTCCATACCTCGCGGGCGTTCCGGATTTTCAGTGATAACCACCTGGTCTGTAGCAATACACCCATTGTCGGTATTGATAACCCGAATGGTATATGTACCCGGAGCACTTACCTCCAGGGCAAGGTCTGTGGAAATGATGGCTGCACCGCCATTCCGAATCCACTCATAGCGGAAAATTCCTCCAGAAGAGGATCCATTGCCGTTGATAGGCGCGGTGGGCACCAGACAATTGATTTCCATATCGCCATTCGCCACCGCAGTGGGTTGGGCAATATCCTGCGTTACTATTACCGAATCCTGACTCACACAACCATTCCGCAGATTTCTCACCGTGAGCAGGTAGCTGCCCGGCTGATTGACCACCGGCGTTAGGCCTGTACTACCCGAACTGATTTGTGCTTGAGTAGCAGTCCAAATAGTGGAGAACAAAATTCCGGATGAAGATGCTGTCCCATCCAGCGCGACAGCAGTAACGGCACATGTCAGGTGGCGCGGATCTCCGGCTTCGGCGATGGGTGCCTGAGTATCCTGCTGAACTACGATGGAAGCTTCTGACCTACAGCCGGTATAAGAGTTTGTCAATACCAATCTGTACACGCCGGGGGCTGAAGTGGAATAACTCTGACCACCGGCACCAGGCAACAAGGCTCCTGAGGCATCATACCACTGATACACAATGGTAGCGCCCGTGGAAGAACCTGCAGAATTGATCAGCACGGAAGAGGTAATGCAATCCAGTGTATCCAGCACCTGCAGGTTGACCGTAGGAAGCGCAGTAAGGTCGGCAACACTGACCTGTGAAGGAAGAGAAACGCAGCCATAAAGCGTATCCGTCACTACCAGCGAGTAATTACCCGAAACACTGACGGCAGGTTGGCGCTGAATGGCATTGGAAACCTCAATTCCCGGGCCAGTCCATTGATAAATATAGGATGTACCCTGGCTTGTTCCGTTACCGCCCAATGTAGCAGAAGGTAGATTGCAGGTCAATTCCCGCGCAGGGCCGGCATCCGCTATCGGCAATGGGATTTGATTCACCTGAATATTGCGGACAGCCGTACAACCAAAAGAATTTGTAACGGTGACGGCATAATTGCCGGGCGTATTTACGGCAATTGACGGGGTTTGCTGTCCACTTGACCAAATGTAACTGGTAAAGGTACCAGGCACACTCAGGGAAGTACCGGCGCCGGTACAGAAGTAGTCCACTCCGGAAATATCATAAGCCGGCCTTGGGAATTCCTCCACTGTCTGGCTGGTGACACCCACACAACCATTGGCATCGGTGATGGTGAGACCGTAATTGCCGGGCGAGCTCACGGTGATTTGAGGCTGAGTAGCGCCAGTGCTCCATTGATAGGATACAAATGTGGCGGAGGAAGATAAGACGGTGCTGTTGCCCACGCAAAAAGAGGGCGTGCCTGCAATGACAGGTGAAGGCTGAGCAAACAGCCCTACCTCTACTTCCCCGGAACCTAAGCATCCGAAGTCATCGGTGACTGTTACGCGGTAATTACCCGGCTGATTTACCGTGATATTTCTGCCGGAAGAACTATTGGACCATTGGTAAGAGGCAAAGCCCGGGCCTGCATCCAAAGTAGTTTGGGTACCCGGACAGAACCGCAAATTTCCGCTGATTTGGGGATTAAGCTCCGCTTCCTGGGTGATTTCAATATCGTCCGAATTGGTACAACCGTTCGCATCAGTAACCGTAACGGCAAAAAGACCCGCCTCGGAAATATTGAGGTTTGGCGTAGTTTGCCCGTTCGACCACAAGTATTGGGCAAATCCATCACCCGCGCTGATGGTCGTGAATCCTCCAACGCAAAAACTTGCCGAACCACTGATGACTACCGAAGGAAGGGGATGCTCCGTAATTTGTACCCCGGCACTCGACACGCACCCGTTGATATCAGTAGCCGTAACACCGTAAAAACCGCCCTGGATAACCTCAAGCGTCTGACCAGATGCCGCATTCGACCAGGCATATTGGGCAAAGCCGGAACCCGCATCCAGCACCACCTGATTCCCGCTGCAAAACGCATCAGGACCCGTAATCTGCGGCACAGCAACCGGAAACTCTATCACGGTGACAGCTCCCTGGGTGATACAACCATTGGCATCTGTAACAGTTACCGAATAGGTGCCGCCAGATGTCACTTCTATGGCAGAAGTTGCCGCACTATTTGACCATTGATAAGATACAAAACCTGAGCCGGCATCAAGTGCGGTTTGAAGCCCCTGGCAGAAGGTGGTATCCCCTGAAATTTGTGGGAACACCAACGGGTGTTCCACTACCTGCACCGAACTTGAGCCCACACAGCCAAAAACATCCGTTACGGTAACCCCGATGAGGCCCGGTACGTTCAGGGTAATGCCTTGGGAGGTCGCTGAAGTACTCCACTCATAAGCGGCGAAAGATTGTGAAACCTGCAGGGATACGGAGTCCCCGTCGCAATACTCCAAGTCACCCGTGATTTGCGGTATGGGAAGTGGTCGCTCCTGAACAGAGACCGAGGATTGACCGCTACAGCCATTGCTATCTGTCACCGTGACCCCGTAAGTGCCGGGTGTAGAAACCGTAATAGATTGAGCATTGCTGTTATTAGACCAGGTGTAGGAAGCATAACCCGACCCCGCGTTAAGTGTAGTGGAACTACCGGCGCAAAAATGGGGTGTACCTCCAATCGTGGGTTGCAGTTGAGGTACCTGAACCACATCGATATTTGCCGATCCCTGACAGCCGTTGTCATCCGTCACGGTAACGGCATAGCTGCCGGCAGCATCTACAGTTATAGAGGCGCCCGTTGTGCCGGTGCTCCACTGGTAAGCCGCCGCACTGCTGGCCGTAAGCGTAGTGCTGCCACCCGGACAAATTTGGAATACCCCGGTGATAGTAGGCGTTGGAACCGGTAACAAGGAAACGGTAAATGTAGTATCTCCCGTACAGCCATTTTCATCCGTAACTGTCACCGCATACACACCGGGAGCATTGATTGCCGTGCTGACATCCGAACTTCCGGTGGACCAGCTATAGCCTGGATAAGATTCTGTAACGGCAAGCGTTCCGGTACCATCAGGACAAATGCCGGATGGGCCGGAAATTACCGGCATGGGTACAGGAAGGAAATTAGTCGTAACAGAGGTAGAATTTGTACAACCAAAACCATTGGTAACAGTTACGGAATAAGTACCCGGCGCATTTACATTTATGGCGAATGCAGAACTACCTGTGGACCACGAATACGCGGAAAAATTATCTCCCACACTCAAAGAGGTACTTGATCCGGGACAGAACAGAAGCTCGCCCTCGATTTGAGGATTAGGTACCGGTGCTTCCTGCACTTCGAAACTGGCAGTGCCCGTACAGCCTTCGTCATTGGTTACCGTCACGACATAAAATCCGGTGGAATTGATGGAAGTTTGAGCGGTATTACCTCCGTTGGACCATGAATAGGAGGAATATCCTTCACCCGCGTCCAGGGTAGCTGATCCCCCGGGACAAATTTCGGACGGCCCTGAAATTACAGGTTCCGGCACAACTGCATCGGTGACTTCCACAGTGGCCACACCCTGGCAGTTGTCAGAATTGGTCACGGTCACGCTGTACGTTCCTGTATTTTGAATGACTGCAATTTGGCCGGTACTTCCTTCAGACCACACGTAGGTCGAAAATCCGCTGCCGGCATTAAGGGAAGTCGTCTGTCCGGGACAAATCGTTAAATCTCCCTCAAGGGAAGGTTCAGGGGCGGGCACAGGAACAAGAGTAATGGAGGCTTCCGCAGAACAGCCCTCCGCAGAGGTGCCTGTCACGGAGTAGGTTCCCGGTTGGTTGGCCGTAATGGCAGGACTACTTTCTCCGGTTGACCAAAGGAATGACACAAAACCACCTAAGGCCAGAAGATTATTCTCGCCGTCAGGGCAGATATTCGTATTGCCCTGAATACTGGCCTGTGGGGTAGAAAGCAACGTAACGATAACGCTATTGGTACCGATACAGCCATCCGCATTGGTCGCAGTAAGCGCATATACGCCCGGACCAGTTATTTCAATGGAAGGATCAGTACTTCCTGTGGACCACTGGAAGTTGGAATAACCATCCTCTGCACTCAATATCAGCGAGCTGTTAGGACAAATCTGGGTTTCTCCGAAAATGCCCGGTATGGGAGGTGAATCCAGGGTAAGGGTAAAACTCCCCACGTTGGTACATCCGTCCAAACTGGTGACGGTGACGTTGTAAAAGCCTGGCTCATCCACATCCACGGTTTGGTCAGTATTACCAGTGGACCACAGGTACTCCAGATAACCTGGGCCGGCATCTAAGGTTACCAGGCCTCCATCGCATATTGAAGGAGGACCGGTAATTTCTACCGTAGGAATGGGGAAGGGCGGCAGTGTGTAAGAGCCACTCACTAAACAGCCATTGGCATCCGTCACAGTGACGGAATAGGTACCTGGTGCGTTAACCGTGACAGAAGGTGTACTTCCCCCAGGCGGGGAGCCCCAGTTATAGCTATTATAGGACCCTTCTACAGAAAGTGAAGCGGTGCCCTGGCCGGGGCACAATCCAAGCGGACCTGTAATTTCCGGTGGAGTGGGAGGTATTACTTCAATAGTCACGGTAGTATTGGCGGCACATGCCTGCGTGGTAACGGTCAGGGTAAAAGTCAAAGTGCCTGTAAACCCGGGCGGGATATTTACGGTAGGGTTGGCGGTAGTGGCGCTGGAAAGAAGATTAATATTTGGCCCTATCCAGCTATAGGTAACCGGACCGACTGCGCCACTTACGGTAGTATTGAGGGTAACTGAGCCGCCGGGGCACCCCACGGCATTGGAGGGTGCGGAACTCACGGTGATGGTTGTACAATTGGGCAGACAGCTTCCATCGTCCACTGTAGCATCAGGATTGTAGTTGGATGCATCGGGGTCTGTGCATCCGCAAACGACGGGCGTGGGATAGATGAAAGTAACATCGGAAGCCACGCCTGTATCCGCACCGGCATGGTCGGCAATACAAACCTGAGCGGTGATAGGTCCGGGAGGACAACTTGCCCACAGCGCAGCAAAAGTATTTACGGTACTCACATTACAGGAGTTATCGGCGGTCACGCCAAAATTACCTCCAGTTTGGGGAATTCCATTTTCGGGGTCCGGCCCACCGCCATCGGAAAAGGTAACTTGTGAAGGATTGCCGGGAGAGCCAATATCGTTGGAGTTCCCGCAAGGGCACCCCCCACCGCAACTGGCCACTACCCCAGGGCGGTTCATCACCATCAGCGTATTGTTACAAGCTATGATGAAAATGCTAAGATCGCCCTGCCAGGTATGTTGCAGATTCATGGACAAGCCCGTAGGAAGTCCAGTCATTGCAGGATCAAAGCTGAAAGTGGTGCAATAGGCTGTAGCAGGGTTACCATTAACCGGCGTAGAAGCATCCGGAAGTGGTATCGTTGGGTTGGTGCACTGTCCGAAACTCCATTCGGCAAACGCTGATGACAAGATGGTCATACAACCCAAAATGCGTAGTAGTCTTTTCATGATTGTCAAATAGTAAGTTGGCATTGGCCGGTTCATAAAATTGTTGAAATTATGCCGATTAAAATCTGATAATATCAAAAGAACCGAAGAAAATTTTTTACAAAGTGTAACACCATTACGGGCAAAGGTATATTAATTTGCAAATAAAACAGGCAACAATGGGGCGTAAAATCGCAGTATTCCGCAGTAATGTTTGGCTCCTGCTAATCGCTTCTGGTCGGTGTTTATTCACCGGGTTGTACATCATTATCCTCTTCGGGTTCGCCATTAGCTGTTCCGCCCCACCCCCTTCACCGCCTGACCCCGACTTTTCAGGCATGCCATTCCCTACCCTTTCCGATTATGGCCTTTTCACGGGAAAACTGTCTGCCCTGCAACCGGCGCCTACCGTGTTGCCTTACGATTTAGCCACTCCACTGTTTTCCGACTACGCCCATAAAGCCAGATTCGTTTGGATGCCCCCGGGGTCAAAAGCACGTACAGATGAACAGGGCAAGCTGGTCTTCCCTGAAAATACTATTCTCGTCAAACATTTTTTTTATCCGGCAGACTTTAGGAAACCTCAAAGTCAGCGCGACTTGGTTGAAACCCGCCTTTTGGTTAAAAGAAAAGAAAAATGGGAGGCTTTTACCTATCAATGGGACGAAAAAGGACGGGAAGCAATACTGATGCAAGTAGGTAATGTACGACCCGTACAATGGACTTCAGAATCAGGCATCGAGCACCGTTTGGATTATATTATTCCCAACAAGAACCAATGCAAAAGCTGTCATAACGCTAGTGACCAAATACAGCCAATCGGTCCCAAGGTACCCAACCTCAATTTCTCGATGCATTACCCCGACGGCACTTTTAAAAACCAATTGATGAAATGGAAAGAATCAGGTTTTTTAGATACCATTCCAGCCATTGCCATGCAGACCACTTACCCACATTGGGATAAGGCTGACCATGGCACCCTAGCCGAACGCGCTGCCGCCTACCTCGATGTGAATTGCGGTCATTGTCACCGACCGGGTGGACCGGCCCAAACCACCGGCACTTACCTCCACTGGGAAGAGGCATCCATGGCTCGAAAAGGTGTTTTTAAAAATCCCGTGGCTGCCGGGAAAGGGTCTGGTGGCAGGCACTTCGGCATCGTACCCGGGCAACCGGACTCCTCCATCTTACTATACCGGATGGAAGCTACCGATCCCGGTATTATGATGCCGGAAATCGGCCGCATTACGCCTCATACTGAAGGCATTGCACTCATCAGGGATTGGATTGCATCCCTCGAAGACAATGAGTAATCAACCGGCTTTACTTCGCAATCATGCAGATGCCACATTGGGGGTGAGAATTAGCTCGGTCAAATCATATACCATGACCTGATCCTGCTTGTCTTTGGCTTTTACCCCGTCGGTCATCATGGTCAGACAAAACGGGCAGTTCACCGCAATCACCTCCGCGCCGGAAGACAGAGCTTCTTCCGTCCTTTCTACATTGATGCGCTTATTGCCGGCTTCATCTTCTTTAAACATCTGTGCACCGCCGGCACCACAGCACAACCCGTTGGCACGGGAGCGCTTCATTTCCACCAAATCAGCGTCAAGAGCAGCCAACACAGCCCTGGGAGCCTCATACACCCCATTGACGCGCCCCAGATAGCAGGAATCGTGATAAGTGATGCGCTTACCTTTGAAGTTGCCACCTTCCTTTATTTTAAGACGTCCCTCGGCAATGAGGTCAGCAATCAGTTGAGTATGGTGAATCACCTCATAATGCCCGCCCAATGCCGGATACTCATTTTTCAAGGCATTGAAACAATGAGGACAAGCCGTCACCATTTTCTTCACCCCGTATAGATTCAGGGTTTCAATATTTTGTAGGGCAAGCATTTGAAATAAAAACTCATTGCCGGCCCGTCGTGCAGGGTCTCCGGTACAGCGCTCCTCATTGCCCAGAATGGCAAAGGAAATGCCCGCCTGGTTCAAAATCTCGGCGAGCGCCAGCGTCACCTTCTGGGCTCGCGCATCATAACTGCCGGCACAACCTACCCAAAATAAGATTTCGGGAGACTGTCCTGTGGCAGCCATTTCGGCCATGATAGGTATTTGCATTTTATTTAATATTTTAAATATTGATTTTCAATTAATTATATTACTTCGCCCAGGCGTCCCTGTCCACAGGCATTGCCCATACGGCGCCGTTATTTTCCAGGCTGTTAAACATGGGCAACCAGTCTCCGGGCCCGGCTGATTCAGTAAGTATCTCATAGCGACGCATTTGGAGGATTGGTTCCAACGGGTTGATGAGCACAGGGCACGCCTCCACACAGGCATTGCAGGTGGTACACGCATGAATTTCTTCGCGGCTGACGTAATCGAACAGGGATTTCCCATCCTGATAGTTGTCCTTGCCCAGCGGTTGATCCGGATTTTTGGCAAAGGCGGGGTTGCCGCTGCGGATATTATGCCCGACCTCTTCCATGCGGTCGCGCAGATCCATCACTATTTTACGGGGGGAAAGCTTTTTGCCGGTGAGGTTGGCCGGGCAAACGGCGGTACAACGTCCGCATTCGGTGCAGGAGTAAGCGTCGAGCAGGGTTTTCCAACTCATCCCGAAGATGTCATTGGCGCCAAATTCAGGCAATTCGGCGGCCTGATTTTGATTGGATTCCGGCGCCAGTCCAAGCATGACCTTCACCTCCTGCATGATTTCAGGCATATTTTCCATTTCACCCCGGGGGCTTTGTCGGGCAAACCAGGTGTTCGGGAAAGCAAAGAGGATATGTAAGTGCTTGGAATATGGGAGATAATTCAAAAAAGCAAAAACCACTCCCACATGCCCCCACCAACCTATGCGTTCCATCAAGTGGAGGGTACTGTCCGTGTATCCCATCCATAGCGGAGACAGGTAGCGACTGATGGCAAACCCGTATTCATTGTTATTGAGCGCCATATCGGCACTATTCATCAGGAAAATGAAAAAAATGAGCGCTATTTCCAGATAGAGGATGACATTGGCATCCTTGAAAGGCCACCCCTTGAGTTCCGGTTTTTGAAACCGCTCGATTTTAAGAAAATTGCGTCTTGCAAGAAAGGCGAAAGTGGCTATCAGTGCCAATACCGAAAGTATCTCAATAAAGCTGATAATGAACGTATAAAAACTATCGAGAATTGGCCAGAACATCCGGTGATTGCCGGTAATGCCATCGGCAAATATCTCTATCAGTTCAATTTGCGTGATTAGGAAAGCCACATAAATAAAGGAATGCAGGATGGCCGGCGTCCAGTTTTTGAACATCTTTTTCTGGCCGAATGCGACGAGTAACACATTTCGCCAACGCACGGACATTTCCCCGGGAATCTCCTCAGGTTTGCCCAGCCTGATATTTTTCAGCAATTGTACAAATTGGCGGGCTGCAAGGCCGATTGCAACCGCACTGACAATGATAAAGATAATTTGCGACCCCATGTTCGGCGTATTTTCGCTAATATAAAAACAAAATTGAAATGATTGCACACTTTCGCCCAAAGTTATATTTTCACCAGAAATTTGCCTGCATGAAGATACTGGATCAACACCACCTCGAGCAGAAAATCCGACGACTGGCCATTGAAATTCTCGAACACAACCTCGAGGAAAGCGAAATTATCCTCGCCGGCATCAACAACAATGGTTTCGCTTTTGCAGGTTTATTGCTACACGAGCTGCAACAACTTTCTTCCATTCACTTCACTTTGACGCGCATACGGCTCAATCCTGCCAATCCTCTTCAGGTTCCTGTATCTACCGAAATACCGGTAAGTGAATTTTCCGGAAAGGTGGTTATTCTTTTTGACGACGTGGCCAATACCGGACGGACACTTTTTTACGCCTGCAAACCCCTTATGGAGGTATTACCCAAAAAATTGGAGGTAGCCGTACTGGTAGATCGCAAACACAAAAACTTCCCCATACGACCGGATTATGTGGGTATCTCTCTGAATACTACCCTGAAAGAAGACATAGACGTACAAATTCGGGATGTGGAGTCCTGGGCAGTTTTTCTGACTTAGCAATAATAATCTACTGATTTTTAGCACCTTAATCTCATCACCATGTCTTACAATCGCCGCCAATTCCTCCATCAGTTCACGGCATTCGCCGCGGCTGCACCATTTATGGAAACCCCACAGGGACGAGCCTTTCTTCAAAGTATCGAATCTAACCGGCACCGTTCCAAGGACGAGCTGGTGTCTGACGAGCGTTTCTGGTATCAAATAAAGCAAGCCTACTCGGTTTCTCCCAGTGTAATGAATCTCAACAATGGCGGCGTTTGCCCCCAGCCAAGGGTGGTGCAGGAAGCTGTAGAGCGCTACAACCGCCTTAGCAATGAAGCGCCCTCTTATTACATGTGGCAAATCCTGGACCAGGGCCGGGAGCCTCTGCGTGCAAGACTAGCCTCCCTTGCCGGCTGTTCACCTGATGAACTAGCCATCAACCGCAATTCCTCCGAAGCCCTGGAAACGGTAATCTTCGGGCTTCGCCTCCAGGCCGGCGATGAAGTCGTGCTTACCCGACAAGACTACCCCAATATGATCAATGCCTGGAAGCAAAGGGAAAAACGGGATGGTATCGTCCTGAAATGGATTTCCTTCGACTTTCCCATGGAGGATGCAGATGCCATTACCCGAAAATTCACGGAAGCATTCAGCCCGCGCACTAAAGTGGTCCAGATTACACACGTCATCAACTGGATGGGGCAAATCCTGCCGGTACGCGACATTGCCAGAGAAGCCCACAAGCGCGGCATTGAGGTGTTGGTAGATGCGGCTCACAGTTTTGCCCATCTGGATTACAAAATCCCTGACCTGGAGTGTGACTATTGGGGTACGAGCCTGCATAAATGGCTGTGTGCACCGTTTGGCAGCGGCTTGCTGTATGTCCGCAAGGAAAAAATAGCCAATCTTTACCCCCTGTTTGGTGCCGGTGACCCGGAAAGCCCGGATATCCGTAAATTTGAGAATCTAGGCACCCGTTCCTTTGCCATAGAACAGGCTATCGGACAAGCCATTGATTTTCACCTGATGATTGGTACGGAACTCAAGGCCAAAAGATTGCATTACCTCAAAAACTATTGGGCGAAAAAAGCTCAGCAATATCCCGGCATCTCGGTAAAAACCTCTTTGGATTCCCGCTTCGGCGGTGCCATCGCACTACTGGTGGTGGAGGGCAAGAAACCTTCCGAAGTACAGCAATTCCTATTCCGGGAATACAAAATTCACACGGTTTCCATTGAGTGGGAAAATATCAATGGTGTGCGCGTTACGCCCAATGTCTATACCACTACGGATGATCTCGATGTGCTGGTCAATGCTCTGGCCAGGTTGAGTACACCTTGATTAGTGGTAAAAAAATTGCCGCCGCACCGGCATGGTGCGACGGCAATTGAGCCATCAAAATCCCGGCATTTGCCGAAGACTTTGTCAACGCGCTATATCTTGACGACTTTTAGTCGCTTCAGTTCAATATCTCCGTAGCGCAGCCGCATGAAATAAACACCCGCCGGCCATCTTGAGAAGTCAAGGTCTATGCGCGGAGTGTCCCGTGGGATGCGAATCTGCTGTAATCTGATGCCATTCGAAGTGACGATATCCAGTGTGACGTCCCCGTTGAAGCTTTCGAACAATTCCAAAACGGCCCGCTCGTGTACCGGATTGGGAAAGAATAGCACAAGATCATTTTCATCCCTCATGACGATTTCTACCTCATTGGAGTAGCTCATGGCATTCCCAAAAGTGGCAAGATATCGAACCCGGTAATGATTTCTTCCCATTTTCGGACGCTCATCGAGATGCCGGAATACCTGCTCATTGTTTTGCAGCATGGTGGGATCTGTAAATTCTGCAATGACATCAAACTGATTGCCGTCGAAGGAACGCTCCAGGAAGTATCGGTGGCGGGGTTCATTGAACGGCATCTTCCATTCGAGTACCACCTGATGAAGGTCTGTAGGCTCTCCATCGAGTACAATGCCATCGCCACAGTATATCGGACTGTTGGTTACGGTTATTTGTTTCACATTGCTGGCTGTGCATCCGTTCTGAGTCACGGAAAGAGTAGCCGTGAATAATCCAAAAGAGGAAAAGGTAACGGTCGCGGAAGATCCGGTTGCCGTGGATGGTGAAACACCTGCGCTGAAGCTCCATTGAATAACCGCACCCGGGCCAAAACCGGAAGCTAAAAACGTAGCCGAATCTCCGAGGCATACAATACTTGGACCATTGATATTGGCTACTGATACATTACCCACTTCAATCAATACGACGTTGGATTCCAGGAATGGCCCACAGTCCAGCCTTCGTGCACAGCGTGCAAAATAGGTAGTCTGATATATCGGACCCGGATTGTAACTCGGTGAAGTGGTACCGGGAATCATTTCCCAAAAACCATTGTTAAAAGGACCATTTACCTCGCTGCGCATCCAGATGTACTCAATCGGTGTGGCATCGGTGCCGCCGGAGGGTAGCGTGAGGCTGTTGATGGGGGCCGGAACGTTGCCCGGTCCGCAAAGAAACTGGTAACCCACTCCGATAGTGCCTGGATTGGTGATATTGATACATGGAGGTGTGAAGCCCGCATCCCAGCTCAAGTCATTCATACCAGGGTCAATAGTGAAGAAGTCCGTCATGAAGGTCAGCGGATTGATATCGCTGTCCAGATTTTCGTCATTACCAGAGTGGGTCTGAGAAGGAGAGACATTAGCGCCGGGAGGAAGAATAAAGGTGAGTTTATACTCCCCTGGCGGCACAAAGAATCTAAAAAAGCCGGTACTGGTAGTGACCATAGTATCAGAATATGGCGCAGATAGTCCGGTACTGGTATTGGCCGTAGTATCGGAAAATGGCGTAGTTAATGTTGTACCGCTAATAATTACGGTAACGTCGGGAATTCCTGGTTCTCCCGGGTCTTGGATTCCGTTGAAGTTAAGATCCAGCCAGACAAAATCCCCTACACTGGCCGGAGTGGGCATCTGGAAATTGCAAATGGAACGACAACCATTGAAATCAGTTACCGTAACGGAATAGGCCCCCGGAGCCAAACCAGTGATAGTAGATCCCAACACTCCATTACTCCAGTTATAGGCATAAGGCGGCGTACCTCCGGTAACCTGAACGCTCAGGGAGCCGTCATTGCCATCTAAAACATATTGATTTACCGTAATCGAACAAACCGGCGCGGGGGAGGGAACAACCACAAACGTGGTGTTTGCCCGGCAATTGTTGTTATCCGTCACCGTTACGGTGTAGGTACCACCGGAAAGGTTGGAAGCTACACTACCCCCAACGCCGTTGCTCCATTGGAACGAATAAGGGCCGGTGCCACCGGTTGCGCTGGCGCTGAGTACTGCATTAGAAGCTCCAGCACAGGTATTGAGCTGTTGCGTGATGGTCACGGTAAGTGCCGGCGGCTCAGTAACCTGAGCACTTCCGGAGCCCACGCAGTTGTTGGCATCCCTCACAGTCAGGTTGTACAAGCCGGGCCCAAGGCCGGTAATACCCTGGCTGGTAGCACCGTTACTCCATAAATAGCTGTATGGAGCGGTACCGCCCAGAACCACGGCAGAAACAGCACCGGTCGTCTGCCCGTTACATAAAATCGGGGTTGGACTGACCGTAACTACCAAAGGCGTCGGTTGCCGTATCTCCGCCGAGAAGGAGCCGCTACAGCCATTTTGGTCAGACACTGTGACCGTGTAAACCCCGGGACTGAGGTTGTTTAGCGTAGAAGAACTGGCTCCGTTATTCCAGGTAAAGGTATATGGTTCGATGCCCCCCATGACGTCAAGGGTAATGGATCCGTCGGCAAGGCCAAAACAGGATACATTTCTTACATTTCCACCGATAGAAAGCTGTATGGATTGCATTACCGTATCAATAGCTGTCTGCTGGCAGTTGTTGCCATCGGTTACGGTAAGACGATATTCACCCGCGGCAAGATTTTCGATGAAGGAGGTAATAGCCCCTGTGTTCCACAAATAGGAATACGATCCGGAGCCTCCGGTCACCACCGCACTTACGCTACCGATATTGCTATTGGAGCAGATAATATCGGTTACCAAAAGGTTTATCTCAATGGCTGGTGGTGCCATTATCAAGGCTGACCGGGATGCTTCACAGCCATTATCATCTTCGATGGTCACGGTGTAGGTGCCGGCAGGCAATTGAGAAATTACCGGATTGGAACCGCCTGTATTCCAGGAATAATTATAGGGCGGAACGCCCCCCGCTACCGCCGCACTGGCAGTACCGGTAAGATCCCCGGCACATAAAGGATTTACTGTAGAGACATTAACGATTAGCGCAGGTGGCTGCCTGACTATAAGTGTATCTACGACGGTACATAAATTAATATCGCTTACTGTGAGGAAATAGGAGCCGGCCGGGAGATTCTGAACTACCGCATCTGTCAGGCCATTACTCCATAAATATTGATAGGGTTCAGAGCCCCCTGTTGGTTGTGCAATTGCCCGGCCATCGCTGCCTCCAAAACAATTTACATCAGTTGTGGATGCAGACAGTTCCAGAAGCGGTGGCTCACTTACGGTAACCTCAGCAATGATGATACATCCTGTTTGCTCAGTTACAGTAACTGTGTAAACCCCCGCGGTAAGGTTTGTAGCTTCTGCGGTATTGGAACCATTGCTCCAGGTAAAGTTGTAGGGCGGCGTACCTCCGGTAGCTGTGGCCAGTGCACCGCCTGTATCATCTCCAAAGCACAACACATCCCGGCTAACAGCCGTAACCTCAAAATCAGAGACCACCGTAATGTCAAATTCGGCTGTTGAACTACAACCATTCGCATCTATCACCGTAACCATATAGGTACCGGTACCAAGGCCGCCAATGGCATCCGAATCGGCTCCGTTACTCCAAAGATAGCTGAATGGCCCCGTGCCCCCGATTACCACAACCTCCGCTTCTCCTGTAAAAGCCTCCCCGCAAACTACATCCTCACCTTCGATGAAAAGGTCCATTTCCTGGAACTCGGTGATGGTGAGGGTATCGGCAGCCATACAGCCATTGGCATCCGTTACTGTGACGGAATAAGTTCCCGCTCCAATATCAATAATAGAAGCTGTTGTTGCCCCGGTACTCCATAGATAGGAAAAGTTGGGGGTTCCTCCGGTAACATCCGCAATAAGGGTGCCCTCGGCCTCACCGGGGCAAAGCTGCGCCGCAGAAGTAATAATATTGACGTTGAGTTGAGGTGGTTCCGAAATAATGGTAGTACCTGCAACCGTACAACCGTTGGCATCCGTAACTGTAACCGATACCGGTCCTGCCGGACGATTCAATAGTTGTGGGCCCGTAGCACCGGTACTCCAAAAGTACGAATATGGGGATGAGCCTCCGGAGGCCGAAGCAGTAGCCCGTCCGGTACTACCACCAAAACACAACGCACTTTGAGGCGTCACATTCACCGCAAGGTCATCAATCACATTGATATTCACACTTGCCGTGCCCCTGCATTGGTTGAGGTCAGTGGCCGTCACCATATAAGTTCCCTCTGCCAGACCACTCACGGAAGGGCCACTGGCACCCGTACTCCATAAAAATGAATACGGCGCTGAGCCTCCCGTGGCGAAAGCTGTAGCGTTGCCGGTATTGCCCGCACCGCAAACGGTGAGTGTAGCGTTAATACCCACTGAAGGTAGAGGAGCAGGCTGAATGATACTGGTAGCTGTCGCCCGGCAACCAACCGCATCCGTTACAGATACCGTATATTGTCCGGGAGGAAGGCCGGTAATAATCTGATTGCTGCTGCCATTAGTCCATACAAAGGTAAAAGGAGCCGTTCCCCCCGCGACGACTGCCGCCGCCGCACCATTTGATTCTCCGATACATACCAACGGCGTAGCAGCCACCGAGGCTCCCAGCGCAGGCGGCTCCGTGATGGTCACCGAAGCCGTAGCCACGCAATTCGCGCCATTGGTAACCGTAACCGTATAAAATCCTGGAGCGAGGCCCGTGATGGTTGGTGTACCCGTCACCCCATTGCTCCACGAATAGCTGAAAGGAGGGATTCCCTGGGTAACAGACACAGTGGCGGTACCATTATCCGAATCACAGGATGTGGCGTTGGTGCTGGTCATGGAAAGTGTAAAAACAGGAGGTGTGCCAACCAGTGCCGTGGAGGTTGCCTGACAACCAAGGGCATCCGTCACTGTAACGGAATAGGAGCCGGGGATGAGCCCTGTGATGGTTTGAGTATTTCCACCATTGCTCCAGTTGTACTGATAAGGTACAACGCCGTTTTGCGGGCTCACAGTAGCCGTACCATTGGTGAAACCGGTACAGGTGGGAGCAGAGCCTACAGACCCCACAGTGAGGTTGGAAAGATTGATCAGGGTGGCCGCCTGTGTGGTGATACAGTTGTTGGCATCCCTCACGGTCAGGCTGTATGTACCAGGCCCCAGGTTGGGATTATTCGGACCATTCACCCCGTTGTTCCAGAAAAACTCGTAAGGGGGCGTTCCACCTGTAGCGGCACCGACGAGATTGCCATTCGTAAAGCCTATGCAGGTCGGGTTATTGCCGGTAATGGTGGCCACCACGGGAGGCGGAGCAGTGACCTGACCTACCGCACTGGCCGTACATCCCCTTGCATCCGTAACGGTGACGGTGTAAATACCTACACCGAGATTGACGGCTGTTTGGGTGGTCTGGCCATTATTCCAAAGAAAAGTATAGGGCGCCAGGCCGCCACCGGGTATGGCCTGAATCTGCCCGGTATTGCCGGTAGCGCAAAGCATGCTGGTGGCCTGTACGGCAACGGTTACCGGGGGGGCAGAAATTTTAATACACTCCACTATCCCACACCAGGTTTCATCCACCACCGTGACGCAGTACATCCCGGGCGCATTGACCACCAGGGTCTGTCCCATCGTGCCTCCATCCCAGGCGTAGGTGTAATTGCCTGCTCCTCCCGAACCGGTAGCGGTCAGTATGGCCGGAAACTGGCAGGTATCTCCAACAACATTGGCGAGTACCTGCGTGGGTTGAGTGATGGTCACCGAGCCGGCGACCGCACCATTGGAGGCCGTGACAGTTACCTGGTAGGTGCCCGCCAGGACGCCGGAAATGGTAGAGGTAATCGCTCCGTTACTCCACTGGTAAGTCAGCGGCGGAATACCCCCGATAGCTGATACCGCAGCCGATCCGGTAGGCAACCCAAAACAGGTTGCCGGGGTGGTTGAAAAGCTGAGGCTGAACTGCGCATGGAGCTTAACCGTGAAAGTAATCGAAAAAGCCAGCGCAACCATTAAAATTTTAGCCCCGGTTTTTGGGTGAATGTACAGTTGGTTTTTTTTCATGAGACTAAATTTTGAAAACGTAATTTACCTTGGCCGACAAACCCATCCAGGGCGCCGGCCACAAAAAGTAATCCACCCAGGGCACACTGCCCCGGGTGAAACAAGGAGATTTTTTTAAGGATAGCCTCTAAAGCAATTAGTCTTTCCGACCTTGGCCGACAAAAATCGCCGAACCGGTTTTTTGAAACTACGCCCTCCGGAACGCTGAATTCAGTATCCGGCTTTTGGTGTAATTCCGTATTTATGTGTTCAATAAAGTGCATAGCAAAGCCCATCTCGTCCGGCAGACCCGACATACCGTGATACAGATATACCGCGTTAACCGAATAGTCAGTTTAACCTTAATTGTATAAGGGAGATACGAGAAGGGAGATGTTCAAAAGAAAACCAACAGTGCCGGGTTGAAAAACATAGGAAACAACTTTCCCGTCTTATTTGGCTTTCAAAGCGCAAAGAAACACCTTTCTAATGAACTCTGCAATATTCCCAGGCTATTTTGTACAATAAAAAAGTCGTATCACTACAGTGTGATACGACCTACTACTAACAAATTACAATCCCATGAATATGTATGACCTCTTAAATCTCGTGGTTATTTCTTGTCCGGGGTTAAAGTTTAGGATTTACCAAATCGCTTTTGAATTCAAAAAAAATAACGTTCTTTGCATGGTTTCGGTTATTTTTCTGCCGGCCATTAACAATAACTTAAATACTCCCACGACTTTTTAACTATTGCCATGCGTTTATTAACCATAATCCTGACGCTCGCCGCTGTAATTCCCTCGGGAGCACAAGTGAATCCATCCCACGTGTACCTTTTTAAGGTTCAGCGGTTGAACGACAGCGCCTACCAATTCACCCAGCCACAACTGCTTACCGACTTCAACCCCAATGGCTATAACAATCATCCTGCCTTCTTCAGCAACTACGAATTGTACCTCTCCTCACAACTGCCCGGCGAATCTCAACCGGAAATCTTTTCCCTCGATCTGGAGCGGAAGGTCAAAACCAAAGTCACCCAAACCCGCGACGGCGAATACTCCCCCTTCAGAATGCCCGATTACTACAACTTCT
>CAYTNI010000018.1:0-18884 GCA_964439115.1 uncultured Saprospiraceae bacterium | reverse complement strand
CGACAAATCCGGATAATTCTTCTTCCGGATACACTTATACCATTACCTGGGGGGCTTAGTTACCCTCCTTAATTCTCGCACCATGAAAATGTGTTCCACCATTGTAGCTGCTTTTATGCTGACTACCCCTTTTTTCCTGACAGGTCAAACCTACGACCAGCAAAAGGTACAACTACAGTTTCTAAACCATTATGGGAAAGTATATCAGCGCGGCAGCCTTGCACCTGATATCGTCGGTTCTGAATACTACAACGATGAATGGCTGCCAATGGACATCAAATTCAAAGATACCATACTTGAATTTGATCAGGTGAAACTCAATCTGCTGAATTCCAACATCGAAGTCTCTTACCAGGGTGAGGAAAAAGTAATCGCAGGGTATTATTTCGAATATGTACTCGTACCTGCGGATGGCAGAAAACGCGTATTTATTCAAGCCAATTTATACAAGTACGATGGAAAACAGCTTTCCGGTTTCATGGAGGTGTTGGGCACCGGAAAAGAAAAAGTTATGGTTCAACACTACGTGTTTATCAAAGAACCCCACGCACAGGCTCATATCACCGGTGGCTACACCATGAATCGCCTGATAAAATCCTCTGACATCTACATTTACGACGGAGAATCTCTTTTCATCGTCAAGCGGAAAAAAGACCTTGACAATTACTACAAACGGAAAACTTCTGCTTTAGACAGATTCCTCAGGGAAAATGAAACAGACCTCAAAAAACCGGAAGATCTTTTAAAATTGGTAGAAGCACTCTCCCCTAAAAGCTAATCAATACTGTACTACCAACCGTTGCGCCGGATGACCGGGTACGCGCACCAGGTAAATTCCGTTTTCGAGATGCCGGATATCATGCACGCTCCTACCGGGTGCTATGGTTTCCTGCCAAAGCAGCTTACCTGTCATATCACGTAATTCCAGCATAGCGTCCTGAGTGAAAAAACTGTTGATTTCAAAATAACCTGATGTAGGATTGGTGCCTATTTCAAACTTTGGAGGGCCTGCCTGCTCTTCCACAACACCCGTTATCTGGCACAATCCGGGCAGGGCATTCAACTCGAGTGGCCCTTGAGGTATGAGATTGCGGCCCTCAAATGCTGAATAGTCCAGCGGATAGCGATCCATTCGAAAGGTTGCGTTGGTGCCAATGCTCAACACCTGACCCTGCGACACCCTGGAACCTCCTGAAAGCGGCGTTCTGTATTCCCAAACTACCTCGTTCTGTGAATTGAGCTCGAAGGCATACCCCCAGCGGCCTGAACATACCAGCACATTGCCATTGGGGAGTAATTGCACACTGGAAAGGCCATCGGAGTTAATCTGGAAAGTATCGGGATGAGTCAGTGCCAGGTCAAAAGAACTCGGAGCCCAGACGCCGTTTTCAAAGGGATAAGTCCAGGAAATCGTATCAAATGCGGGATTAAATACATTGACGGTGGAATAGGCGGGGTTCACCCGGTTGTTGAAAACGGCGAGCTTCCCAAAGTGAGGATGCGTATCATCCAGGAAAGGCCCCACCCAGTGGATATTGTGCGGATAAAAAAGGCGCTGATCCTGCATATCGCCTGCCCGATAGGTTAATGGGTTTCCCCAGCGATACAGCAAGTCTCCACCGCGGCCGGCACGACCTCCGGAGTGTCCGGCAGCTTCTTCGGTGGTGGTGCTGTGGTCAATGACCCATACTTCATGGAAGGTAGGCACGCTGATGAGAATTTGATCCAGCGCAGGGTTATAATCAATGGCATTCACGTGCATCCAGTCGGGATGTCCGTTGCTGGTATCCCAATTGAGGTCAATCAGTTCAGGATGTTCAGCCGGATCTCCGTAATTTGCTTTGGAGGGGTCAAAATCCTGGATGAGGTGATCCCAGGCGTGCCATTTCCAGACGGTATCCATGGTGGCGGGATTTATTTCGAGGATGTAGTCCGGCCAGATTTTGTTTTGAGGTAGCAGTGCCGGATTGCGTCCGGCGTCAATGGCTTCAGCCCCTGTTTTCAATTCCCAGACAATCATAATGACATGACCATTGGGCAGTACTTTGAAATCGTGGTGAAGACGGGTATTAGCGTTGTTGAGCTGAAACTGCCAAATCATATTATTGTCCCAATCCCTCATTTCAATGATGGCACCGCCACCGCCCGCCCAGATGGGGTCGGATTGAAAAACATTCAAACGTTTGGTTTTTACCAGGTTCCCGTTGGGAAGGATATAGGCGGTATTGCCCGGGCGCCACTGCGGCTCGTCGGTCCAGCTATGCACCACCTCGCCGCAATTATCCAGGAGGTACACATTCGACTGGTTATGCGGGTAAATAAGGTTGTAGCCCGGCCAGACCTGGCTATCCACAATAGAAAGAAGCCCGACAGTGCGCTGGGCTAAGGCAAGCCCGTTGAGGGCTATGGCCAAAGTTAGGAGGACTAAAGGTTTCATTATACAAAAATAAAAAAAGTCGCACCAATGCCAAACATGCATGGTGCGACTTCATTATTGTGTCGAAGGATTTTAGCCAAGAAAATTAAAACCCCGGGACACTGGTGTGTTCCAATTAATTTCTAAGTGGCGGCCAGTTGGATCCGTCAGGGCGAGTAAGTACTACTGTACCAAACTCACCGTAGGTGTTATCCCACTTGATGGTGAGATTCGGACCGTTAACTGCCTCAATCAGGTAGCGATAGGTATCACCATATTGATCCTGACCGGTAACAGAAATACGACCGCAGGCATCGCTGATTTTCAGGGTGCCGGCAGCGGTGCCGGAACCATAGCAATGAACCCATGAGCCAAACGCAAAGTCAGAAGAATTGTAGGTTGTCGTACCTGCCACTGCCGTCCAAGTAACAGATCCCGAGATTTGGCCATCGCAGAACATGTCCGTTTGAACGTAGTTGTAAGTGCCTGCCAGGTTGCTCGGGCACACCACTGGTACGCGGTAGAAGAAGGGGGAGCGGTAGTAAGCTCCACCGGCAATATCACCGCTCAGGTTGTTGTTGGAGAACGTGAATCCGGTAGTAGTTCTGAGCACCAGACGGAATTCAAAGAAATCTCCACCATCAATATCTGCTGCGGTGAGTCCCATAGCCGTTAGCGCTTGCGGCACGGTAATTTCAATTGAGGCGGCAGGATATTTGCTTCCGGAAGCCGGATGCACATTTTCGAGAATTACCGTATGCGGCTTAAACTCCGAAGCCGGGATAGTGGTAATTTTAACCTCGTTTGTGAGGCTGGCGCCTCTCCTGCGACGAACCAACACATCAACCTCTTGAACAGTTTTACCGTCCTGCTCATCCACAGCTTCAATCATCAGGCTGAACTTAGCATTAGCAAGGTCAAAGAAGTTAAAGTTTGCCGTGGAGTTAAGAGTCCGAAGATAGGTACCGGTGGTAAACCCGTTGTAGGGGATTGCCGGATCTACGAAGTCCGTACAAGCGGCTACCGAGACGGCAATCAGAAACCCGAAAAATATTTTTATTTTACTCATTGTTCGGTAAATTTTTGAATTATTTAATGAATCCGTCCGGGTTGTTATCCCAGAACACCTTCACATCGTGGCTGGCCTTTTGGCTTGAGTTAGAGTTAAGGTTAATGTGGTCTGCAGGATAGAAGAAAGAGCGCGGGAATTTGCCGAAGCCCGGGATTTGACCCGGCTGCATGTTGTCGGGCTGACCTGTGCGGCGGTAGAGGTTATAAGCCTCATTGCCATTGCCGTATAGGGAAATCCAATATTCGCGAGCGATAATGCGCATGCGATCCTGATCCGTCGTAGCAGCATCATAGTCACCACTAACCACGTTCATGTAATTGGTGCGCTTGGTGTCGAAAGCGGCACTGGATTCATAAGCGGTGATTTTAGCAGCCTCGGCCGTAGTTAATGACCAGCTGCGCACATAGTTGATGTGCTTTTGTACACCGGACATCATGGCTGTTTTTGCAGCAGCAGCATCACTACCGAGGGTAAGAGCTGCTTCGGCCAGCATGAAGTCCACATAAGCGGCCAACATAATCGGCTGGATACCTGCACCACCTGCACCGCGGTTGGCAGCAGACATAGGTGCCGGAGCATCATTGTCAAAGCTTGCACCGGACGGATATACACCAAAGAGTGTACGCTTGAGGTTATCTGGTGGAATACCTTGAGGGTCGAGGTGATCCCTTCCCCAGTACCCACGAGTGCCTGGCATACACCAAATCATACCCGCAGGATAGTGAGACGGTGTAAATTCGGTAATACAGCGTACCTCTGCTTCGTTGGTCGGGTTCACACCCACCTGGCGGTAGAAGTAGTACTTAGCGCGAGGATCATCAAAGCCTTTAGCCTCCGTGAGGTGCCACATGTAGAATACAGACTGGTAGTCACCACCACCGGCAGGATACTGGCCACCGTAGTTAGGATGCTGGCTGGAGGGGTCAGCGAGACTCACTCCGTAACGCCAAACGAAATCATCGCCGTTCTGGAGGAAGTTGTTTTCCGTAACGAGTGCGGTGATAGCCGACCTTGAACCTGCAGAGTCAATTAGTCTGCGGTTCAGGTGGTAGCGAAGCAGCATGGTGTTGACTAGGCGTACCCACTTGGTGTAGTTACGGCCATAGTAGAAATCATTGGGTGTCCCAATGAAGGATGTGTTGGTGAAATTTGCCTTGGCAGCGTTGAGCAATTCGAATGCTGCTGCATAAACAGTAGCCCCTGCATCCACTTTGGGATTGAAATTAGCCGGGTCGAGAGCCTCAGAGAATGGTATATCGCCGAAAGTATCCACCAGGGTCATCCACACATAAGCCTCAATGGTTTGTGCAATAGCGAGGTGACGCTTGAAGTTGCCTTTCTCAGCCAAATCCTTGAGGATTTTTATATCCTGAAGGATGGAAGCATAAGCGGTACTCCAGGTGCCGTTTTGACTAACCGGCTGGTAGGAAATTTCATAGGTATCGGAAGCCTGATGCAGGATTCGGGTTACGCGCTGACCGCGATCACTCGTACCGTCGAAGAAGGATGCGAAATCCGCCTGAATGTTATTCAGAAGGAAATCCACACTGGTATTATCTTGCGTTACGTCGTTGGGGTTGTCCAGCAACTCGTCGAAATCACACGAGCTCACGGCGAACACCCCGACAACGAGCAATATATGGATGAAAAATCTCTTCATGATTTATTCTTTTTAAAATTAGAAAGTTAAGTTGAGGGTGGCACCCATTCTACGGGCACTCGGACCGGTGAGGTAGTCAAAGCCCAAGCCATTACCCACACCTGTACTCAACACATCGGTATCGAAGTTGACGAACTTCGGCATATTCAATGCGCGGAACCAGATGTTGGATGCAGAGAAGGTGAGTGACGCAGCTTTGAACGGCGACTTGCCAATCAGCTTGGCAGGCAGGTTGTAAGCCAGTGAAGCTTCACGGATACGGAAAGTGGAGCCGTCGAAAGTAATGGCCTCGTCTGTAAAGAAGTAGTTATCAAAGAAATAGTTAGCAGCGGTAACCTGGACGTCGTTTGGACGGCCATCAGCCTGCACGCCAGGAAGTACAAGTGAAAGCGCACGGTCCAACTGGTCGGTATCCTTGCTCAAACCACGTGCCAGTACGCCCTTAACCGTATTGGATATAATTATACCCTTGTGGCGGTATTCCAACATGAAAGAGAGCGTTAGGCCTTTGAAGCTGAAAGCATTGATCAGTGAAGAGGTGAAACGTGGGTTCGGGTCACCGAGTTCAACGATATCTGTAGCTTCGAGGTAGCGGCCGTTGGAGGTCACAATCTTGTTGCCATCAGCGTCGCGTGCGATACCGATACCCTTGATGATACCATAAGGACGGCCTTCGATTGCGAAGTTACCCAGGTTGGTGAAACCGGAAATCAGAACCTGATCAAGACCTGCGCCAAGCTCGGTTACTTCTGAACGGTAGTGTGAGTAGTTGGCCGTGATATCCCAGTTGAAGCCAGAGCGGGTTTTAACCGGTGTAATAGTAGCTGTAGCCTCGATACCGTTGGTGTTCAACTGACCGATGTTGATGGCGGTGCTGGTAAAACCTGTAGCGCGGTCAACCGGTGCGTTGGTGATAAGATCATCCGTATTTCTGTTGTAATAGGACAAGTCAAGCTTCAGACGGTTGTTGAAAAGCACAGCTTCCAAACCGAATTCGAGCTCCCTTTGCAATTCCGGACGGAGGTTCGGGTTGCCGAGGAAGTTAGAGATAGACTGCGTAGAGAACAGGGTACCGGCAGCATCTGCCCAACCACGTGGGTTTTGAGCGAGGATGTTACGCGTGCTGTATGGACGTGGGAAGCCTGCGGAAGTTCCGTAAGCTGCACGAACCTTCATATAGCGGAGTGCACTGGATTCCAGTCCGGAGAAAGCCGTTGTTGGAATGAAAGAAATACTTGCACCCGGATAGAGGATACGACGGTTATCCGCTTCCACAGTAGAAGTCCAGTCATTACGAGCGAGCAGGTTTACGAAGAGGTAGTCTGCATAGTCGAGCGTAACGCTGGAATAGATACCGGCGCGGCGCTCCTCCTGGAGGAAGTTGATACGGCTTCCGGAGAATGGGTCACGGGAAGAACTATTGACGAAGTTGGCGTGGTTGAACAAGCCGAAAGTAAGCTGGTTGTTGGAGGAGATACCCACTTGCTCGTAGACATCCTGACGATAGTTACCACCAACGAGTGCTGTCAGTGTGAATTTATCGCTCAGGGAGGCGTTGTAGTTCAGGTTGACATCGTGGTTCCAGATGGTATTCTGGATGCTCACGCTGGTGAACACACCTGAGTTAACCAGGGTGCTTACACCGCCACCACCGCCTTTGTTCAGTCTGATTTCCTGCTCTTCGCTGTAGGTATCCAAACCGAGGCGATACACCAGGCTAAGGTTCTTATTCAGATCGTAGTTGAGCGCAGTAGAGTTGAAGAAACGGCTGGTTACGTTGGTGTTGGAGTAATACTTCGCGAGCCACCTTGGGTTGGTAATGTCATTGCCACCGCGATAGTACACGGAGCTGCGATCCACCGGGTTTTCGAAAGGAAGGTTGGCAAGATCCACGTTGCGCGGCGTGTACATGACGTTGGCGAAAACGGAGGGGATACCGCCGTTCGGGCCGCTACCAAAGCCTGCGTTAAGTGGCGGAGTAGCTACATCAGTATTGATGAAAGAGAAGGAAGACCGAACAGACAGCTTTTCAGTGATGTTCGAATTCAGACCCAGACCAAAGTTGAGTTTATCCAAGGTGTTGCCAGGCGTAAAGCCTTCCTCATTTTGGTAGCCGAAGCTCACGTTATAGCCTGTAGAGCCGGCGTTACCGTTGATTTGGAGGGAGGTGTTGTGCACCTGGCCCGTGCGGAAGAAAGACTCACCGATAGTTTCGTAAGCCCTGTTAGGGTATCTTACGATATTAGCGCGTTGTGCTGCTGTGGATGCGCCCCATGGCTGGGTTGGATCTACAGCAAATTCAGGGAAAGCGAGGCGAATGGAAGCCACGCTGGAGAGGCCTACCGGGTGAGGCACCTGAGTTACCACGCGGAAGTCAGCTCCCCAGTTGGAGAAGAACCAGGATTCCGGAGTAAGCTGCTGGAAGCCACCGCCATAGTTGTTTTGGTAGTCAGGCAGAGAAGCAATGGTGTTCTGGAAGTAAGACTGAGATACGCTTACTTCAGCCTGCTTCTTCTGCGTGCTGCCGCTCTTGGTGGTGATAAGGATTACACCGTTACGGCCCTGATCACCATAGAGTACCGTAGCAGAAAGGCCTTTGAGTACGCTCACTGACTCGATGTTATTGGGATCGAGGTCAAGCATACGGCTGGAGGCCGTAACACCACCTGCGGCGAAGCTGGCCTGCTGGTTGGTGCTAGAGTTGAAAGGCACACCGTCCACTACGAAGAGCGGTTGGTTGCTACCTGTGATGGAGGAGTACCCGCGAATGGTGATGTTGGTACCCGTACCGGATACACCGGAGGTAGAGGTGATGTTTACACCGGGCACCTTACCCTGGAGGATACGGCTGACGTCGGCCTCAGGGCGCTTGGCGATAAGCTCTTCGGTTACGGTGGTTACCCCATAACCAAGGGCGCGCTTATCCTTTTTGATACCCAAGCTGGTGACCACCACCTCAGCGAGTTGTTCGGCAGACTGCTCCAGGACGATATCCACCGTGTTGGAGGCGCCAATTTCCACTTCCTTAGTGGCATAGCCGGTATAACTCACCACCAGCGTGCTGCTGCCGGCGGGTACCGAAAGGGAGTATTTACCGTCGAAATCGGTTACTGTCCCCATCACTGTGCCTTTTACCAGAATGCTGGCGCCAATTAAAGGCTCCTTCTGGGCATCGGTCACAGTACCGTTGATGGTTCGCTGCGCCACTGCGGCCCCTAGTGCACACAGGACCAGCGCGAGAACCAGTGAAAGTTTTTTCATACTAATCCGAATTTTTGATGAACAAATAGAATTGAAAGCCAAAAATATGTTTTTTGTTAAAAAGCGTACTATGCTAATTAAATTTTTTATTCAACATAAAGTGAAAAACGTTTGAAAGTTCAATTAGCTGCCTGAAAAGGATAAATTGCTCCCAGATACATTTGAATGGTATTAGACAGGCCATAATACAGCGCATCGCACACAAGGGCATGACCTATGGAAACCTCCAGTAATTCTTCCACATGAGCACAGAAAAAGGAAAGATTGTCGAGGTTTAGGTCGTGCCCGGCATTCAATCCTATTTTCAGATGAGCGGCCAGCCTGCTGCATGCCCGGAAAGGTGCTATCGCCGCTTCGGGGTCATGCAGGAATTCTTCTGCGAAAGGGCCAGTGTAGAGCTCTATTCGATCTGCACCAATTACTTTTGCGCCTTCTACAAAACGCTCCTCGGCATTGATAAAAACTGAGCTCCTGATTCCGGCCGATCTCAACTCGCTACAGATGTCCCTCAGAAAAGATGAATTCGACACTGTATCCCAGCCTTGGTTCGATGTCAGTGCAGAAGGTGCATCCGGCACCAGCGTGCATTGATGAGGTCTGACTTCCATCACTCGGCGCATAAAATCAGGGGTCGGATTGCCTTCAATATTGAATTCCGTCGTTACTACCTCTTTCAGCAAGGGCAAATCTGAAAAACGAATATGCCGCTCATCGGGTCTTGGATGTACCGTAATGCCTTGAGCACCAAATGCTTCACAATCCACAGCAACCTGTACGAGATCCGGTGTATTGCCACCGCGGGCATTTCTTATCAGCGCAATCTTATTGATATTTACACTAAGCCGGGTCATGACACTTAATTTCCTTCGGGCAAATGTAACACATAATTCTCCAAAGGCCTACCTTTACCTCTTGTAAGGCGCTTAAATTGGTCTGCATGAATCAGAAACTCGGTTTCGTCATATTTTCTGTGATGATCGCTCTCGCAGCTTCGTCCTGCCAACAGGGTAATTCGGCTGAAAAACAACACAACGGTGCCGGACAATCGGACGACACCATTGTCCGTGAAACCCCGTCTCGCAAGCCGGGTATAACCGAGGATTATCTGAACACCAACCGCGTCATCTGGCAAAAGCCCGACCTCGTCCTCGAACTCATTGGCGACCTGAGTGGTAAAACCGTAGCAGACATTGGTGCCGGTACCGGTTTCTTTTCGCTGCGCCTGGCTCCCCTCTCCAAAAAAGTCATAGCCATTGATATTGACCAGCGCTTCGTCAACTACCTCGACAGCATCAAAGTCCAAGAACTTGGCTCCGGCATGCAGCACCGACTGGAAACCCGGCTGGCCGGCCCCGAAAATCCCAATCTCAATCCCGGTGAAGCGGATGTCATCCTCATTGTCAATACTTACATGTACCTGAAAAATCGGGTTGACTATCTCCAAACACTCAAAAAAGGACTTTCAGACGGTGGAAGGCTGCTCATCCTCGACTTTAAAAGGAAACGCATGCCAATAGGCCCACCCCAGGACATCAGAGTTCCGCTATTCCAGGCAGAAGAAGACCTTTATCTGGCCGGATATCGCGAAATTGTCACCAATGATACGGCTCTGGATTATCAATACATCATCACTGCCCGAAAATGAAAATTGCGCTGGCTCAAATCAATGCCCATATCGGCCATTTCGAAGCTAACCTGAACCGCATGCTCCAGGCGGTGGATTATGCCAAAGCCCAGGGTGCTGACATCATTGTTTTCCCGGAGTTAAGCACCTGTGGATATCCTCCCGGAGATTTGCTGGAATTTGAAGACTTTATTACCCGGGCAGAAGCTTCTGTAGGAAGACTTGCACAGGCCGCACAAGGCATTGCCATCGCAGTAGGCACGCCCACCCGAAACCCACGACCAGAAGGCAAGGACCTGTACAATTCTGCCTGCTTTTTGGCTGATGGGCAAGTAAAATTTATTCAACACAAAGCACTCCTGCCCACCTATGACGTCTTCGATGAGTATAGATACTTCGAACCTGCCACTGAATTTGGCATAGTAGAGTACATGGACAAACGCATTGCCCTGACCGTTTGTGAGGACATCTGGAATCTTGGAAATGCCAATCCGCTATATACCATCTGCCCGCTGGATGAAGTGCGACACCTGCAGCCCGATCTCATACTCAATCTCTCTGCCTCCCCCTTCAACTACGCGCATTCTCACGGTCGCATTCATGTGGCCAAGGCCAATGTACAACGATATGGGATACCCATGTTTTACGTCAATCAGGTCGGTGCTCAAACTGAACTTATCTTTGATGGGGGCTCACTGGTAATCGCTCCGAATGGTGAGGTATTTGAAGAGCTTCCCTTTTTTGAAGAATGCGTCAGGGTTTTCGATTTGAACGAAGTACTCGCAGGCGATGGATCCGGAGAACAACCCAAGCACAAGTATCCGCTCATCCATGACGCACTGCTGATGGGCATTCGGGACTATTTCGGCAAACTCGGGCTCAAAAATGCTGTTCTCGGCCTTTCCGGTGGTATCGATTCTGCTGTAACCGCAGTCCTTGCTGCCCGTGCCCTCGGCCCGGAAAATGTACATAGCTTATTGCTGCCATCCCCCTATTCATCCACTCACTCCATTGAGGATGCCCGACAACTTGCATTGAATCTCGGCATATCCTGGGAAATCGTACCCATACAAGAGGTGCTCCATGCCTGCAATGACACCCTCAGCGGGCACCTCGGGCCGGAAATCAAGGGCATTGTCGAAGAAAATCTCCAGGCGCGTATTCGCGGCATGCTGCTCATGGCCTATTCCAACCAAAATGGTTCCATTCTGCTGAATACCAGCAATAAAAGTGAAGCCGCAGTAGGTTATGGCACCCTCTACGGCGACATGTGCGGAGGTCTTGCCATCCTCGGTGATGTATATAAAACTGAAGTTTACCAACTTGCCGATTACATCAACCGCAATCAGGAGATAATCCCACAAAACACCATTCTAAAACCTCCAAGTGCAGAACTCAGACCCGATCAAAAGGACAGCGACAGTCTGCCGGAATACGACATCCTGGATAAAATACTCTACCAGTATATTGACTTGCGCAAGAGTATGGCAGAAATTGTAGCCCTGGGATTTGAGGAACCGATGGTGCGGCGGGTATTTCATCTGGTTAATGCCAATGAGTTTAAACGAAAACAGGCACCTCCCATTTTACGCGTTTCAGGCAAAGCCTTTGGCCCGGGTCGCCGAATGCCAATGGTCGCTTTTTATGGTGAAAAAAACCATTGAATATGAAGCTGGATACTATTTATAACTGGCTCTTCGGTCATGATTCAACCAGTTCAAACACACCAAAGCGCATGCCCAAATCAAGTGTTCAGCGGTCCTCCCTGGAGTTGGAAAAACTTGTAATACCTGTCCGGATTCACCGGGAAGCAAGAATGACTGCGCGCGCTAGCCTGGGTAAAGATACTGCCATCCTGCGTTTGCCACACCGACTACCGGAATCTGAAGAGCAACGCCTCTGGCGATGGTTCGAAGATTGGCTGAAAACGCAAATTAATTCTAATCCCAAAGTGGCAGAACGTTTTCAGCCCACTTTGTACACCGACGGAAGTACCCTACAGGTCGGACAAAAGACCTATCGCATCTATATCGAGAACCACCCCGGCAGCGGTCATACCGGTCGCATCAAGGGTGATGCACTTTACCTACGACTCAGCAACCATGAGCAAGGTATGGAATTGCATCGCAGTGTACGCACCTTATTAAGCCGGCTGGTAGCGCATGACCAAAAGCCCCGCATTGTCGAACGCGTGAACCAACTAAATGCGCAATTCTTTCAGCAGCAGATTCGCGGGGTAAGGCTCAAATACAATCACTCCAACTGGGGCTCCTGTTCCCGGTCGGGTAATATCAACCTGTCCACCCGGTTGTTGTTCGCACCGCCAGAGGTTCAGGATTATGTCATCATCCATGAGCTGGCGCATTTAATAGAATTCAACCACTCCTCCCGTTATTGGGCGCTCGTGGCCAAAGCTGATCCGGAGTACAAAAACCGTATGGAATGGTTAAACACACACGGCCACAGCTGTAACTTCTGACTCCCTCACCTGACATACAATCGCTATGCGTCAAAAATACCTTCCATCACTTCTGCATTCGGTGGCTTTCTTCGCCGGGGTTGCATTCATTGCCTGGGTGTATGAGTATGCCGGATTAAATCATTATGGCCCTTTTTCCCTTCATAGTTGGCGGCAGGCAGACGGCGCATCGCTTGCACGCTGTTACTACGAAAATGGAATGGATTTTTTTCAACCCGCCGTGCATCACGTGCTGGGAGGAGACAATGCAGCAGTAGGGGAATTTCCCCTTTTGTACTATTTGGCAGCCATAGGCTATCACCTTTGGGGGCCCCATGATGTAATACTGCGATTGCTGGTTTTTGGATGTTTCACTGCGGGCATGTGGGCATGGTCGAGGATATTGTGGAAATGGACGGGCAACAGTATCGTTGCACTGGCGTTACCGTGGGCTTTTTACGGCTCGCCGCTTCTCGCATTTTACGGTTTCAACTTCCTGCCTAATCCGGCGGCGCTAGGACTCACCACGCTTGGTATGTATGGATTGTGGAAATATTTTGAGCATCCGGATGCTCCCAAACTAGTTTTTGCCACTACCTTTCTGTTACTTGGTGCGCTTCTAAAAGTAAGCATGTTGACCTATACATTGGCGGCCATGGCCACTGCAGTATGGTTATTTGTCATAACTCCCGGTGGGAAATCGCGCTATTTTCCTGACAAAACTGTGTTTTGGAATTGGATGGTCGCAGGGGGATTGATTATCATTGGAGCCGCAGCCTGGTATTTATGGGCCATGAATTACAACCGGACTCATCATTCAGGGCTTTTGATGACAACCATCCTCCCCATCTGGAACATGCCCAAGGAAGAAATTTTGCGGTTTGCCAGGGAGATTTACCTTTGGTATCACGAAATATATTTCCCTTCCTGGATGCTGATCGCATTCCTGGTACTTATTCCCCTCATCGGGCTGGTTCACCGGCACTTTCCCAGGCCGGCAGTGATTTTTGCTGTGTTTGTACTTTTAGGAGCCATTGCTTTCCTGATATTATTCTACAACCAGATTTTGGTACACCATTATTATATAATAGACGTCATGCCCGCCCTGATGGTGGTTTTCAGTATGGCCTGGCGGTGGCTCCAACAACGCAAGCCCACCAGAATCCATTTGCCATTAATTCCCATAGCAGCCATAGGTTTGGCTTTAGTGTTGCTGAGCTATGGCAATACCCACATGGCTGACTACTACGGGAACCCGCAATATACTCCAGGTTTTAATCGAAGTTTGATGAAAACAGAAGCGCTGAGCCGCTTCATGGCTGAAAAAGCGCTTAGTTATGACTCTACACTGATGGTCACGGTACCCGATGTTACCCCTAATGTAAATTTATATTATCTGAATACCAAAGGTTGGAATACTCGCCCTGATGAGCAGCTAGGCGATGCTGATTTAGAGCGTTATGCACTTTGGCGAGCTACCACCCTGGCCGTGACAGACACCGCCTGGCTCAGCCGTCCCGAGATGGCGCGCTGGCTGGCTCATCCCATAGGTATATTTGACGATAGCGTCTATTTTTTTGATATTCGTCCTCACTGGAAATAATCTAAAACACAGAAAAAGTTACCCCGTCTCTGTATTTTTGAAGCACATGCCGCACAGTCTGGGTGAGGTTGCGGGGAAGATTGTCGAGATGAAACCATTCACATTCGTTGAACTTATGCACTTCCCGCGCCATCAATTGCCCTTCCCAGCGATACGTTTTGAAGTATAGAGTAATGCGCTGCTCTCCATTTTTGACTTTCTGGAGTACATGTACCAATTGCAAATCCTTCTCCTTCAGGACTACCCCGGCTTCCTCAAAGGCCTCGCGAATGAGGGCCTGAGGAGCTGACTCGAATGGCTCTACCGTGCCGCCGACCAGCGTATAATTGCCTCCGTTGGGCTTAGTCTGTTTCAATAACAGTATTTGCCCTTTGTGATAGAGGATAAGTCGCACTTTTAGCAACACCCTGGGAATGGCGGCCATGACCCGTCAGCTTTGATGAAGGTGTAAATAAAGTGGATTTTTCAGATTCCATCTGCATTTTCCGGGCTATTTCAGTTTTTAACCATTAAATTTTACATGCAAAATAATTTTCTCTACTTTTGCAATAGGATTTTTCAGTCACAGCAAACGGTATTCCCTTGAACGCCCATTTGTTTTAGTAGTGCGGTCACTTGCCGCAAAAACAAAAGTGGAGCCTTATGTATTACGAAAATGTATTGGCAACTATCGGCCAAACGCCGCTTATCAAGTTGAACAAGATCGCTCAGGATCTTCCAGGGCTTATTTTGGCAAAAGTGGAAGCCTTTAACCCCGGGCAATCTGCGAAAGACCGCATTGCCCTTTATATGATTGAGCAGGCCGAACGCTCTGGAAAATTGAAGCCGGGCGCCACCGTTGTAGAAGCTACCTCCGGCAACACCGGCTACAGCATCGCCATGGTCTGCAGTATCAAAGGATATAAATGCATCCTGACAGTAACCAGCAAGGCCTCCACAGAAAAGATTTCACTTTTGCGCTCTATGGGTGCCGAGGTGGTCGTTTGCCCGGTGGATGTAGAGCCGGAAGACCCGCGCTCTTACTACTCCCGTGCCGAACAAATTTCCCGCGATACTCCAGGAGCCTTCTATCTGGCTCAAAACTTTAATTTGGATAATGCCAATGCTCACTACCACTCCACCGGGCCTGAAATTTGGGCACAAAGTGAAGGCCGGGTAACCCATTACGTCTGTTGCGCAGGTACAGGGGGCACACTCTCCGGAACAGCCCGTTTCCTCAAGGAAAAAAATCCGGATATTACCATCATTGGGGTGGATGCTTATGGCTCTGTACTCAAAAAATACTGGGAAACAGGCGTATATGACCGCTCGGAAATTCGCCCCTATAAAATCGAAGGCCTCGGGAAAAATATCATCCCAGACAATATGAACTTCGATCTGGTGGATGACTTCATTAAAGTCACCGACAGAGCAAGTGCCCATCGCTGCAGGCAACTGGCCCGCCTCGAGGGGTTATTTGTGGGTTATTCCGCCGGTTCCGCCATGCAGGCGGTGTTTCAAATCAAAGACCGGCTCAAATCCACCGATGTTGTTGCCGTACTCTTCCCCGACCACGGAAGCCGCTACTTAGGCAAAGTCTATGATGATGGATGGATGAAACAACAGGGATTTCTGGGAGTGCAACATCCAACGTCACAATACGACAACATCAAGCGCGCTTACAAAAGCTACCGACTCAAATACCAGCGATACCTTCGTCAAACCCTAGGTATCCAGTAATCAGGTGGCGAATGACCAATAACCGCGCACCCCGCTATGCCCGTTTTTGAATCCGTTGAGGGGTTCCTCGCTTCACGTCCCTCCAGGGTGCTGCTCGATGTGAGATCGCCCGCTGAATACCGCTCAGGACATATTCCGGGAGCACTTAGCCTTCCTTTATTCTCTGATGAGGAAAGGGCGGAAGTTGGTACACTCTACAAACAAGCCAGCCCCCAATTAGCATTCCTTCGCGGTTTGGAATTAGCCGGTGCACAGCTGCGACAATACGTGGAAACCGCCGGTCAATTAGCTCCGCAACGTGCAATAGCCCTACACTGCTGGCGAGGCGGTCAGCGAAGCGGCGCCATGGGCTGGCTCCTCGAAATGGCAGGCTTTGATGTTATGGTTCTTCGGGGAGGGTACAAAGCCTACCGCCAATTTATGTTTGCCCAGCTGGCCGAGCGCCCGGCAAAACTCATCGTAGTTGGCGGGAAGACCGGTACAGGTAAAACAAGTATCCTGCATGCCCTTCGCGATACAGGCCAGCAAATCATTGACCTTGAAGCCATTGCCCACCACAAAGGCTCCGCTTTCGGTGCTTTGGGAGAAGCACCGCAACCCTCTTTTGAACATTTTGCCAATCTCCTGTACGATGCACTGGCCCGGCTGGATACCCAAAAAATTATCTGGATTGAAAGCGAAAGCAAAGCCATTGGCAAAGTACAAATTCCGGATGAATTCTGGAGGCACGTGTGTGCCGCTCCCATGATAGAGGTACATACCTCCACGGAATACCGAATAGCCAATCTTTTGGAGGTTTATGCACATTTCCCAAAAGAACAACTTGTCGCCTCCTTCCATAAAATTGCCAAACGAATCGGCGGCCTTAACCTGGGCACAGCCCTCGACGCCTTAGATACAGACAACTTCACTCGTGCCGCAGAAATAGCTCTCGCTTATTACGACAAAACATACACACATTCTCTGGATGCGATGAGCAAAGGACCTCACTTTCATTTACATCCGGAAAAATGCACTCCCACAGATATTGCTCACCAACTGATCGAATGGTCAAAAATAAATACCACATGGATTTAAAACCCATTTCATCCTATAAATTGACCCAATACAGCCACGGGGCAGGCTGTGGCTGTAAAATCGCTCCCAGAGTGCTCGATACCATCCTGCATCACCAAAGTGAAAAACTGCACTTCCCCCAACTTCTGGTGGGGCATGAAGAACGCGATGATGCTGCTGTATTCGATATTGGCCAAGGAACCGGGATTGTGAGCACCACGGATTTTTTCATGCCGATAGTAGATGACCCCGAAGACTTCGGCCGGATTGCATCGGTCAATGCCATCAGCGATATCTATGCCATGGGGGGAACACCAATCATGGCCATTGCCGTTTTGGGGTGGCCTATCAACCTCCTTCCTGCCGAGGTGGCCAATCTCGTTATTGAGGGAGGTCGAAAAGCCTGTGCAGAAGCCGGCATCCCCCTGGCAGGTGGGCATTCCATTGATAGCCCTGAACCCATCTTCGGACTCGCCGTGACAGGATTGGTGCCCACCGCACAACTCAAAAAAAATGGCGGTGCCAGCCCCGGCTGTTCCCTTTTCCTGACCAAACCCATTGGCGTAGGCATCCTGACTACCGCCCAAAAGAAAGATAAACTGCTTCCCGAACATCAAACTATCGCACGTGATAGCATGATTCGCCTGAATAAGGCCGGAGCAGCATTCGGAAAATTGCCTTATGTAAAGGCCATGACCGACGTCACCGGTTTCGGGCTGCTCGGCCACCTTGGTGAAATGTGCGAAGCGAGCGGACTTGCTGCTGAAGTTTCTTTCGCCAAAATTCCTTTATTGGACAGAGACATCATTAGTTACTATCTCACCGAAGGCTGTGTTCCCGGGGGGACTCTTCGCAACTGGGATAGCTACGGACATAAAATCGAACCCCTCGAAATATCCCGCCAACATATACTTTGCGACCCGCAAACCAGCGGAGGGCTGCTCGTCGCAGTTGAACCCGGCAAAGAATCAGACTTCCTGGCGGTTGCCCGTGAACAGGAACTCCAGTTGGAAGCTTTCGGCCAATTAATCCCTCAACAGGGCAACTATCTCATTAAGGTTGTCGATTAGCCATTGGATTCCTTAAATTTGCAAAAATTCATGCATCATGAAAGGCTTTCTTTGGTTTTTGCTATGGGGATTTTTTGGCCTTGCCTCGGCTCATGGTCAGTGCCAAGTGGCTCTGGAGACCGTAGATGAGTTTGACTCCACCCGACTTATAGTGGCACAACCCATCAATGTGGGCTATATGATTCCGAGCAATCACCGCAATGCAGACGGCATGCTCATGGTAGAAGAGGCCAAATTGCTGTTCAGCTTCACGGAAAACGACACTATGGGGGCCTTTTTTCTAACCATTGCAGCCGCCGAACGCGATTACTTCAGCATTGACAAAGGGTACCACGTGTACTTGATGATGACGGATAGTACCATTCTGGAATTGATGGATTACCCGGATAAAGGGGTTTTGGATGAAAAAACGCTCATGCGCATTTATACCCATACCTGCGTAGCGCCGGTAGATTTTTTCTACCATCTTGCCGATGTTTACATAGACCGTATTCGAATCACCTATAAAGATCACAAGCGCACCATAAAACTATTGCCAGAGCAACAGGAGGCCGTGCGGAGCGCCATCCGCTGCGTAGGTGAAAAGCTGTACTTCTATCCCTTCAGGCCATAAACGGCTACCCTTTGATTAGCTTTCCACTAAAGCTCCTGCCCGGCACGACTACCCGGTACCCATAAATGCCCGAGGGAAGTTCGGAGAGCGTGATAAATTCGCGGATTGCCCCTTCCCCACTCCATTGATGTTGCCATACCCTCTGCCCGGCCACATTGAAAATTTCAAGCCGAATATAGCCTGCCAAGGGAGGTTGTGTTAGATGCTGTGCAAGCCGCACTGGTGACGGCGTACCGGCGAGACTGGAAGATTGCGGCGACGCAGAACGTCGCTGCTGATATCAGCCTGGAGACCGGTTTAGCACGCATTTACCTCGAGAAGGTCGCTGTGGA
>CAYTNI010000017.1:0-19367 GCA_964439115.1 uncultured Saprospiraceae bacterium | reverse complement strand
ACGCGTCGCTCTTCCGATCTGTTCTAGCCGCCGGTATAGGAAGCCGCTTTGGAGGCCTTAAGCAAGTGGCAGGTATCGGCCCTTCCGGTGAAGCTATTATGGAATACGCCGTTTATGATGCGATTCGTGCGGGTTTTGGCAAGGTTGTTTTTATCATTCGAAAAGCTATTGAAGAAGAATTTAAAGCTCGTTTCGAAGGTAAATTTGACCGACTCATCCACCTGGAGTATGTCTTTCAGGAACTCGACAGCCCAGTTGCCGGTATTTCTGAATGGCCTGCCAGAGAAAAACCCTGGGGCACAGGCCATGCCGTACTAATGGCAAAATCTGTTATTGATGAACCATTCGCTGTCATAAATGCCGACGACTACTATGGTTCCGATGCCTTGCGCGTAATGTCTTCCTTTCTCACCAGAGATTGCCATACCCACCACCTCGGCATGGTGGGCTACCTCCTTGGCAATACCCTTTCCGAAAATGGCGCCGTATCGCGCGGTGTATGTACCGTGAATGACCACGGCATGCTCAAAAAAGTTACCGAACGGCATCAAATTCAACAATCTGAACAAGGCATATTTTGTTCGGATGAATACGGCAATCCTCTCCCTCTTTCTGAGAATACCATAGTTTCCATGAACCTCTGGGGCTTTCCACCGGATATCTTTCCTGAGATAGAACGACAATTTGCAGCCTTTTTTCAGGCAAACCTGCACAACCCGCGAGCAGAGTTCTACATCCCCACTGTGGTCAATAATCTGCTTGATCAAGGCAATACGGAGGTATCTGTTTTGCCCAATGCAGAACAATGGTACGGGGTGACTTATCAGGAAGATAGACCTGTAGTGGAGGCTGCTTTTCGTGAATTCGTCAGCGAGGGTAAGTATCCTGAAAATTTGTGGAGTTCCTGAGTGTTGATTTCACACGCGTGCAATCTTTAAAAAAACCTCCCCCATGTCACCTGCTCCAAAGTGTTCTTTAAGATTTTTAGGGGTATCTAATGCGGCAATACGGCCTTCTGTCATGATGGAAACTCTGTGGCAGTACTCTGCCTCGTCCATATAGTGGGTGGTCACAAATATAGTGGAACCCCTGTCGGATGCGTGGTAAATGAGTTCCCAGAATTGTCTGCGCGTCACAGGGTCAACACCTCCGGTGGGTTCATCCAGAAATACGATGGCGGGTTCGTGTAGCATCGCTACGGAAAATGCAAGTTTCTGTTTCCATCCTAGTGGAATGGACTTTACTAATTGGCCGGCAAACTGACCAAGATCCAATTCCTCGGTTAATTTCGCAGTTTTTTCCCGGATGGCCAGGTTGCTTAATCCGTAAATTCCACCGTAAAGTTGTATGTTTTCCCTCACTGTAAGATCTTCATACAGCGTAAAGCGCTGGCTCATGTATCCAATGTGTCGCTTTACCTGCTCCGGTTTACTCACCACATCAAAACCTGCCACCATCGCGCTTCCTCCGCTTGGTTTAATCAAGCCGGTCAACATGCGCATGGCAGTAGTTTTGCCCGCGCCGTTCGCACCCAAAAACCCAAATATTTCTCCTCTCTTGACCTCAAATGAAATCCGATCCACTGCCGTGAAATGCCCAAACTTTCTGGTCAATTCTGTTGCTGTAATGACGTGCTCCATGGTCAATTTACTATTGTAATTACCGTTGCGCAGCATGGAATTCCATAAAGCAATCCTCAATGCCGGCCTTGATGGGTATTACTTCCACCGCTTCGTGTTGTCTTTGCTCCAAAAATCTTGATACGCCTGATGCATCTATCGCTTCGGTAGTGGCCAAATGCACCGCCTTCCCAAATGGAAATGCGCTATGACACCATTCGGCCTCTCTTAAATCCTTAAGAAGGCGCGAAATTTGGACAGCTTGTACTGACCAAAGTGGCCGTGGATATTCCGACATGATGGCTTCCGGAGTACCCTTGCGGAATAGCCTTCCCTGATGCATCAAAGCAATCTCATCACAGCGGTTAGCCTCATCCATATAAGGCGTGGAAACCATTAATGTTATCTTTTGAGCTTTTAAACGCAGCAATATTTCCCAAAACTCCCCCCTTGAAACGGGGTCAACCCCGGTAGTGGGCTCGTCCAGAAAAAGTATGGCCGGTCGGTGTATCAGCGCACAACATAAGGCTAGCTTTTGTTTCATCCCTCCCGATAACTGCCCGGCCCGGCGCTTCCGAAATGGGGCAAGTTGTTCGTATATTTCTTCAATCAAGTCATAATTGTCTTCCAGCCTTACACCAAAGACTGCAGCATAAAACTTTAGGTTCTCTTCAACCGATAAATCTGCGTAAAGCGAAAATCTGCCGGCCATATATCCGGCCTGCCGCCTGATTTCCTTGTAATCTCTGACCGTATCCCACCCCAATACAGATGCCGAACCGCTGTCGGGCTTTAGCAAACTCACCAAAATGCGTAGCATCGTGGTCTTTCCTGCTCCATCTGGTCCGATTAACCCGAAAAGGCTGCCATGATCTACTTCAAAAGAAATATCCCGGAGGGCCATTTTATCGGAATAGCTTTTGCTAATCTCCTGCAATTGTATGGCGCCTTTAAATTCCATCCTTAGCTTCGATGTATCGCTTCCAAATCCTCCGGCGTATTCACATTGGTCAATACGCGTGGATTTTGGGGTTGAATTAGTTTTATTTTATTGTTAATCAATACTTTACGAGGGCATGATGAGCCTTGTGATAAGTGGGCCAGAAGGGTAGGGTAGGCCTTCGGCTCCCAAATGGTGATCAGCGGCTCCGGAAAGTTTTTGTCTGTATTGAAAAAGGCAGTCGCCAGGCTACCGGGGGATCTTTCATGAACCAGCAACTCCAGGGTTTCTTTATCTAAAAGTGGCAAATCACAGGCTACCACCAACCAGGCCGAATCTGGGAACGCCCTGAATGCAGAAAGTAATGCCCCAAAAGGCCCTAAATCAAGAAAGGTGTCAGGTAGAGCCGCATAAGGAAAATCGTCAGATAAATTTTGACCAGGCCGCGTAGAGAGAAAAACTTCCGAACATAGGGGCTTCAGTAAATCTGCCAAATACTCCCGTTGTGGCTTCCCATGGTAGTCCATCAAGCCTTTGTCGCGACCCATGCGAAGGCTCTGACCTCCGGCTAGTACTAACCCTCGAAGCGGCGGAATATAGGATTGCATCTCCTTTTCAAACCATGCTAAAATTTTGGAAATATCCCCAATCGGTAGAATGGGTATTTCCCGGTCTTCCAATACATTTTCCAAATAGGGCCAGGGAGCAGTGACGCCCTCCGCTAAAAGTACCAGCCGAATATCGCTAAGCCTTTCCAGCTTTCGTTCCAATGATTCCTTTTTATCGGGATGAACCACCACAATCTGACTTTTTGCACTGAAATGATTGCCGTTCACCAGCGCCAGATCACAATCGTGCAGATTGTACTTAGTTTGGAATGTATTCCATTCACCCGAACTATCCAATCTGCCCCAGCCAATCTTATCGGTTTGGAGCTTATAAAACCCTGAATCTGAGGGCGGATTATCTGCTTGCTGATGATCCGCATCTACGTAGGCTACCTGAAAACTACCCTCGAAATGCCCGGCCGTCTGAACCGCAAGCGATTTAATCCAACTGCAGGGCGCTCCGATGATGGCTACTTCATTGCGCGCATAGTTACCAAGAGCAGGTTTTGCAATTTTGCCGTGTTTGTGATGTTTTACCGCTTCCATGGAAAAAATGATGTTTTACCGAAAAGGCTTTGCCGCAGTTACGCCAAGCTTAGTAAGACATGGCAAACAGGACGCGCTGTTTACTCGGTGCACCGCTAAACACGCAAACGCCATCTTCGGGCTCCCCGTCAAGTGGGATACAACGTATGGTAGCTTTAGTCAATTCCTTGATTTTAAGCTCTGTTTCTGTGGTGCCATCCCAATGTGCGGAGATAAAACCCCCTTTATTTTCCAAAACCTCCTGGAACTGTTCGAAAGTATCCACTCGGGTAATATGGTCATTGCGGTAATCGAGTGCGCGCTGAAAAAGATTGTTCTGGATGTCTTCCAGCAGTTGCTCGATGTAGTTTTCGATTCCCTCAATGGGCTGAAAAGACTTTTCTTTGGTATCGCGGCGTGCAACTTCGATTTGTTGTTGCTCCAGGTCGCGCATACCAAGTGCAAGCCTTACGGGTACACCGCGCATTTCGTGCTCTGCGAACTTGAAGCCTGGGCGTTTGCGGTCGTCAGCGTCAAACTTCACCGTAATACCTTTGCTTTGAAGCGCCTTCATGATTTTGTCGGCAGCTTCCCGGAGTTCCGTGGAGGGTTTGGGTACGGGTACAATGACCACCTGAACAGGAGCAATTCGTGGAGGGAGCACCAGGCCGTCATCATCAGAATGGGTCATAATAAGGCCGCCAATCAGTCGGGTAGAGACACCCCAGGAAGTAGCCCAGACAAATTCTTCGACATTGTGCTCATTGAGAAACTTTACGTCAAAAGCTTTGGCAAAATTTTGCCCCAGGAAGTGGGATGTACCCGCCTGGAGGGCTTTCCCATCCTGCATGAGTGCTTCGATGCAATACGTTTCATCAGCGCCGGCAAATCTTTCATTGGCTGTTTTTATGCCTTTTATAACCGGCATAGCCATATATTTTTCAGCAAATTCGGCATATACATCCAATATGACCAGCGTTTCATCTATCGCTTCCTGACGGGAGGCGTGCGCGGTATGCCCTTCCTGCCAAAGAAATTCTGCCGTGCGTAAAAACATGCGCGTGCGAAGTTCCCAGCGCACTACATTGGCCCATTGGTTTATGAGCAGCGGTAAATCGCGATAAGAACTAATCCAGTCGCGGTAAGTATTCCAGATGATAGTCTCAGAAGTTGGGCGCACGATGAGCTCCTCCTCCAGACGCGCTGTAGGATCTACTACGACCCCTTTCCCGTTAGGGTCGTTCATTAGCCGGTGGTGGGTGACCACCGCACATTCCTTGGCAAAGCCCTCGACGTGTTCAGCTTCTTTGCTCAGGAAGCTTTTGGGAATGAATAAAGGGAAATAGGCATTGACGTGACCGGTGGCTTTGAACATCCTGTCCAATTGGTCGCGCATGTTTTCCCAAAGCCCAAAACCATAAGGCTTGATGACCATGCAACCCCGCACAGCAGAATTGTCGGCCAAATCTGCCTTTTTTACAATGTCGAGATACCATTGTGAGTAATCTTCGTTTCTCGGCGTGATTTCTTTAGCCATATTTGTTATCTTTGAGCCGTTAGAGAACTGCTATCACCTTTCGGTGTTACAACTTTAACAGCACTTTCAGAAAGGTTTAAATTGATTTTAACACAATTGAAGGCGCAAAAGTAGAAATTTGCTAACGGTTTTATAGCACATTTGGCTTTGGTTAATCCATTAAAATAATTTCAGATGAAAGCGATGAAGTTCTCTGCCCTGCTGATTCCGGTTTTGCTCCTTGCAGCAATCACCTCAGCTACAGCACAATTCGACGATGTTTATTTCGACCCGTCTAAAGACGCGCCCTATCAGTCAGCCCGGAATCTGCGTCCCTCCCGGTCAGGAGCTCCCGCATCCAGTGTCTCCGACGCTGCCTCCACCACCGGCAACTACGACTACGACGACAGCGTATATGGATTTGGAGATGCATCTGAAGAGGCTGCTCAATTGGAAGAGGAATACGATTACTACTACACCTCCCGTATCCGCCGGTTTAACCGCCCATACTACGGTTTTGACTATTTTGACCCCATTTATGTGGATGCCTATTATTACGATCCTTTTCTGAATCCGGGCGCCACCGTCCTGATTTATGACAACTTCAACTCCTTCAGCGCATTCAATTCCTGGCGCCGTTGGAATCGCTGGAATCGCTTCGATAATTTTGCAAATTGGGGTTGGGCTCCTTATACGCCCTATTACACCACCTGGGGCTTTAACCGCTCACTCAGCCCGTTTGCCAATCCCTTCAATACATGGGATCCATGGCTCGGCTCGTCCTTCTCCAACAACTTTTCTGTCAACAACTTTTACGGTGTGAACAGTGGATTTGTTTCCAACTACTATTGCCCACCGGCCTGGGGAGCTGGCAACACTTACAATACCGTCAATGTCAATAACAACAATAACGCAAATACCAACGGAACTTACTACGGTCCTCGTGGCACAGGCAATACGCCCAACCCACAAGGTAACGGCCGTACCCGTATTGGAGCCCTCGAAGCCCCCGCACCGGCGAATCCTACCGTAGAAAAATCGCGTGCTCTTCCAACAAATACCCGTGAAGTAACCAACGAACGTACGCGCAACTATGGTGTCTCCACGCCGGCTGCGACACCTCGCAGCACCTCGCCTTCCCCGGCTACTACACCTACCCGGACCAGAGAAACTACTCCGGCACCTACGCGGGCGACTAATCCAACGCGCACTTACGACCGTTCAACTACTCCAACCCGTACCTACAACCAACCGCGAACCGCACCAACTACCACGCCTCGTGCTACTCCGGCGCCATCACGCACCGCACCGGCTCCGCGCACTACACCGGCGCCTAGTACAAGATCCTACGATGCGCCGCGCAATTATAATCCTCCGGCACCTACCAGAACCTATGAGGCGCCCAGCCGTAGCTATCAGGCTCCTACGCCCAGTCGCAGCTACGACAGTGGTTCCAGCCGTTCATCAGGGGGGTCTGCGGCTCCAGCCCGTAGCTCAGGTGGTGCTTCCAGAACGCGCGGTAATTAATTTCTGAACCAAAGCAACGCATAATTTTCCCGAAAGGGAAGAAGTGGGTGGAATGAGGCTTCTTGTCCCACCCATTTTCTTTGTACCCTAAAACTTACCTTATGATGTTTCGTGGCATCCGGGCGCTCAGCGCTATTTTAATCATCGCATGCTCGTTTCCCATACTTGCTCAGGATTTCAGAGATGCACTAAGGTACTCTTCCTTCGAAGCTATTGGAAGCGCCCGCTCCATCGGCGTGAATGGTACCATGGGCGCTTTGGGCGCTGATTTTTCCTCTGCAACAGGCAATCCTGCCGGCCTCGCATGGTATCGAAAAGGCGAGTTTTCCCTTTCTACGGGTTTTCTGCTGGCTAATGCACAAAGTACCCTGCTTTCCGGTCAGGATAATGCCACGCAAAGGGAAACCAAGGCCAACCTCCATTTGGGCAATTTAGGATTCGTAGTGGTTGCTGATCCCCAAGGACCTGATTGGAGAAGCCTCAACTTCGCATTCGGGGTTAACCGACTCCAAAATTATCACCAACGGCTTTATTATGAGGGCGACTCCAGAGGCTCGATAGTAGATCGCTTTCAGGAACTCGCCAACTCAGGTACCGGACTTGACGATTTTGAATCCGGTCTTGCTTTTGATGCTGCTGCTATCTACGATTTGAATGACGACCAATTGTACGAATCAGACTTCGAACTGGCACCTAATGCACTCATTAGAAGAAAACAGACAGTGGAGCATGCAGGAGCAGCCACTGAGATGACCTTTTCCGCAGGAGCCAATTTTAAAGACCTCCTCATGATTGGAGCTTCCGTGGGTCTGCCCTTCCTGACACAAACCGAAGAAAAAAGCTACGACGAGGAAGATGTTAATGCTTCTATTCCCTTCTTTGATAATCTTCAGTATGTGGAATCCGTAACCACTTCTGGGATAGGAATTAATGCCAAATTAGGATTTATCCTGCGGCCGGTTCAAATGCTGCGTCTCGGCGCAGCTGTTCACACCCCTACGGTTTTCCGGCTGGAAGACAATTACTACTCGCAATTCACCTACAACTATACAGAATCAGGACAAGCCCGTACAGGGGATGCCCGCTCACCGGATGGCTCATTTAACTATCGGCTTCTCACACCATGGAGGTTTCTCGGACAGGCTGCCGTGGTTCTTGGCAAACTGGGTTTTGTGTCCGCAGAAGCCGAATATGTGAACTTCAGCAACGCACAATTTCGTTTTCGGGACTTTCCGGCCGACGAGGAAATCGCCAACAATGGAATCGGAACCCAATTGTCCCCGGTATGGAATGTACGGCTAGGCGCAGAAGCTGTCCTGGAGCAGTTTCGCTTCCGGGCTGGAGCCGGAATTCATCCATCCCCGCTTTCGGAGGCTGATGAGGTGAATTTATCTTTTTCAGGTGGTGTTGGTCTGCGTTCCAACAATTTTTTCCTGGATTTGGGGTATAGATATGCCGCTGTACAGCAAAACTATACGCCTTATCTGACCGCACAGGCTCCACAACAGGAGGTGAGCTCCAAAACAGGCAGGAGCCTTGCGGTGTTAGGTGTGGGCTTCCGGTTTTAAAATACCGGTCATAATACCATGGATTCACTCACTCAGGTAACACTTGGAGCGGCAGTTGGCGAATTGGTGCTAGGTCGAAAACTTGGCAATCGTGCTATGATTTGGGGTGCCGTAGCAGGTACTATTCCTGACCTCGACGTCATGTCTAACCTGGTCACTGACGATATCAGCGCTCTGGCGTTTCACCGTGCCATTACCCATTCTTTTGTTTTCGCAGTGGTAGCGTCTCCCATACTTGGCCATTTGCTCAACCGGATGGATAACCACTCAGGCCCATTTTGGAGTGTTACCAGATGGCGGGATTACGGGATTGCAGCGCTATCTATGTTTGCTCTATTGAGCCTGGGTTCGATCCGAATGCCCATACCCTGGCAGGAAATCCTGCAGATTTCTGCCGTAGTAACCCTGACAATACTGGGTTTTCCACTGCTCAGTGGCTTTAGAGCTTCGCGTCGGCCAGAATCCAGACCCGAGGCTGAGCGCCCCGGTTTCCAATTATGGACCTGGTTCTTTTTTTGGTCTATTGTCACCCACCCACTGCTGGATGCCTGTACGACTTACGGCACGCAACTTTTCCAGCCATTTTCCGATTTCAGGGCGGCTATAAACAACATTTCTGTTGTGGATCCCATCTATACAATTCCATTTTTAATTTGTGTGATTGTGGCCTCCAGAATGGTCAAGGGCGGTAAAGCACGTCAATTTATCAATGGGTTGGGCATTGTTTTAAGCTGTATTTATCTGGTAATTACCTTCGTCCACAAAAACAAGGTGGACAGGGTTTTTGAGCAATCTCTGGAAAAAAATTCACTCAAAGCTGAACGCTTTCTCACTTCCCCAACTATTTTCAATAATATACTTTGGCAGGGGATCGCGGAAGGAGATACAGCTTATTATTATGGATTATATTCGCTTTTAGATGAACGCCCTGAAGTGGATAGCTTTGTGGTAATCCCAAAGCATCACGAATGGCTGTCTCCTTATACTGACCATCGTTCCGTGAGGGTATTGCGTTGGTTTTCCGATGGGTATTATATAGTATTCAAGAGAAAGGATGGCCGAATGCAGTTTAGCGATCTTCGTTTCGGTACCATTACCGGGAATTTCGATGGAGAGCGTGATCTGGTTTTTGGTTTTATTTTGGAAGAAAAACATGGGGAGCTGGAAGCTACCAGTACGGATGAGCGACCACCGGATGCCAAAGAAGGCTTCCGGCAGCTTTGGCTCCGAATGCTGGGCAAAGATTAGTAGGAATCCGCAATTGGATGATTTTTCTCAGCAAAGGCATGGTATAGAAATGCTACATTCGCCATTTCAAATATCATGTTCAATGGGTTTAATTAAGCCAATTGCTGCTTTTTTGCTTCTTTTGCCTTTTGTGGCATTGTCACAAACCGACCCTGTCTGCAAGTCCATAGACGACATCGCATTATCAGAGGGTTCTAATCAGGAACGTTTGCTGGAGTTTAGGAGCAATCCGCTCACGCAGGACTACAACCTTACCTATCACCGCATGGAATGGGTTATTGATCCTGCTGTCCGGCAGATCAGTGGTATCGTCACTACCTGGTTTGAGGCTGGGGTAGAAGGCTTTCAAACACTTCACTTTGACTTAGACCCCGCCCTGAATATCAGTGCCGTGCGTCAAAGGGGGATGGAATTGCCTTTTCAAATGCTGACTGCCCAAAAAACGATTTCCATACAATTGCCTCAGCCGATGGCGTTAGGGGCTCTGGATTCTGTCTCCATCATTTATAGCGGCGTTCCTCCCCAAACGGGTTTTGGTTCTTTTGTGCAGGCCAATCCGGCCGGTAACCCCGCGCTTTGGACGCTATCCGAGCCGTATGGCGCACGAGACTGGTGGCCCTGCAAGCAGGATCTCAACGACAAGGTTGACTCCATTGACATTATGGTGCGGACACCGCAACAGTATCGCGTGGCGAGCAATGGATTGCTGGTCTCGGAGATATTGGAAGGGTCGGACAAAATATTCCATTGGCGGCATCGGTATCCCATTCCGGCATATTTGATTGCCATTTCGGTTACCCGCTATGCCGTATATTCAGACTTTGTTCCGGTGCCGAATGCGGATCCCATCGAGGTATTGAATTACGTCTTTCCACAGGATTCTGCTTTTGCCAGGAGCCAGACCTGGCGCACCGTGGAGATTATGCAATTGTTCAACGAACTTTTCGGCATGTACCCATTTGCTGCTGAAAAATACGGCCATGCGCAATTTGGGTGGGGTGGCGGCATGGAGCACCAAACCATGAGTTTTATGGGGGGATTTTCCCATTTATTGCAGGCCCATGAATTGGCGCATCAGTGGTTTGGCAATAAGGTCACTTGTGGTTCCTGGGAGGATATCTGGCTCAATGAAGGATTTGCGACCTATATGGAGGGATTGACCTATAACTTTCTTCCTGCTACCGGTAACTGGCGCAATTATCTGAGTGGAAAAATCAACAGTGTGGTCAGTCAGCCGGGCGGTTCGGTTTGGGTGAATGACACCACCAGCGTGAATCGCATTTTCAATAGTCGCCTGACTTACAACAAGGGAGCGATGCTTTTGCACATGTTGCGCTGGAAGCTGGGGGATGAAGCCTTTTTTCAGGCCTGCCGGAATTATCTCAATGACCCTGAAATCGCCTTTGGTTATGCCCGGACGCATCAGCTAAAGGCCCATCTGGAAGCCCAAAGCGGCCAGGATTTAGGGGAGTTTTTTGAGGACTGGTTCTATGGTCAGGGTTATCCATCCTATACGGTCACTTTGGCGCCATCCGGTAACGGCGTGCAGGTTCGTATCGGTCAAACGACTTCCCATACGTCGGTGGATTTTTTCGAGATGCCCGTGCCTATTCGGTTTTATTTGGCGAATGGAACGGACACGATGGTGGTTTTTGACCATCAATTCTCCGGGCAGGAATTTTGGGTGGAGTTGCCTGCCGAGGTAGTCTCTGCAGTTTTTGATCCTGATTTATGGCTGGTTTCAGCCAATAATACCATAGATGTGTTTTTGGTTCCCACCCGACAACCGGAGGAGATTTCCGGACTGCGCTGGTTTCCCAATCCGGTGGGCGAAAACGTGAGGGTGGAGTGGCCGGGATTTTCCGGAAATACTCTGCAAGCGTGGATTTCCGATGCGAAAGGACAGAAAGTATGGGAGGGACAGTTGAGCTGGGCCATTACTGAAATTGATCTTAGAGGGATTCCATCAGGGAGTTATACCTGGAGTGTGGTCACGGAATCTGGGCTTTACAGCGGTATTTTGGTAAAAATATGATTTCGTAATGAATCCTTTACCTGCGGTATTTCTGGATGACGGCTTATTGGAAGCCGGATGTGATGAGGCTGGCCGGGGTTGTCTGGCTGGGCCCGTTTTTGCTGCTGCTGTAATTTTGCCGGGGACGTTTAGTCATCCACTTTTGAACGATTCAAAGCAATTGTCGGAACCGCAGCGGGAATTATTGCGCGTGATTATCGAGGATGTAGCTTTGGCATGGTCAGTAGCACAGGTTAGTTCGCAGGAAATTGACCAAATCAATATTCTGAGCGCTTCTTTTTTAGCCATGCACCGTGCTGTAGGGCAGTTGCGCATCAAGCCAGGTCGGTTGCTGATTGACGGCAATCGCTTTGCGCCCTATCCAGAGATACCCCATCATTGTATAGTTAAGGGGGATAGCAAGATGGCTTCCATCGCTGCGGCTTCCATACTGGCAAAAACGCATCGGGATGAGCACATGAAGGGCCTGGCATCGGATTATCCGGTGTATGGATGGGAGATAAACAAGGGATACCCCACAAAAATGCACCGTGAGGCAATTCTAAAGTTCGGTATGACAGAACATCATCGCGTTACTTTCAGGGTGCGGCCACCGGAACCAGGAACACTTTGGATTTGATTATTCTTTACTAAGGTAATCGCTGAGGCTTGCTGTTTGAACGCCTTTATCTCTCATAAGTTGAATGGATTTTTCCCGGTCACCGGGTTGTAGCTCCAGAAAGCCGCAGCATTCAGGTATTATGGTGGTAGTAAGTCCTCTATGGAGTGCGTCAAATGCGGTGTATTGTACGCTGTATTCGAGCAGGGTGCCTATGATGACTAAGTGGTTTATGGATCGATGTCCAAGCCATGCTACAAAATCCGGGGATTCAAAAGCGCTGAAGCCGGGTTGTAGCGGGTCGGTACCTTTTGAGAAGGTAGCGCTAATTATTTGGGTGTGCAAGCCTGCGGGTGCTTCGGCGCCGAAGCTGTCCACAACAGCGTGCATGGGCCAAAGCAGGGTGTTTTTGCCCTCTATTGTCAAGGTTTGCCATGGGCGGCGCCAGAGGTGATTGGCAGCGAAGGAGCTGTGGTTAGCCGGGTGAGCATCATTTACTGCTGCGGAAATTGGGAATGCTGCGAGCAGTTGGTTGGAGAGGAGGATGAGGGAGGTATTTGCCTGGTGGGCTGGGGTGGTGCCCAGTTCAAAAAAGTCCTGTTGAAAATCGAGGAGGAGCAGTGCGGTCATGAAATAAAGATGCCGTCGCGCATTTCCAGTCGGCGGTCGCTCATGGCGGCGAGATCTTCGTTGTGGGTCACGATGACGAAGGTTTGCTGGAAGGCATCGCGCAATTGAAAGATAAGTTGGTGCAATTCTTTGGAGGAGGCGGTATCTAAGTTGCCGGAGGGTTCGTCGGCGAATACGACGAGAGGTTGGTTCATCAGGGCGCGGGCCACGGCTACGCGCTGTTGTTCACCGCCGGAAAGTTCCGTGGGTCTATGAGTCAGGCGCTGAGAGAGTCCCAGGAAATCGAGTAATTCTTCTGCGCGTTTTTTGGCCTGGTTTTCTGGAGTATTAGCGATAAAGGCGGGCATACAGACATTTTCCAGGGCATTGAATTCAGGAAGCAGGTGGTGGAATTGGAAAACGAAACCGATGTGTTGATTTCTAAACTCGGATAGTTTTTTGCCCTTTAATCTAGCTGGGTTGACATCATTGATGAGCACTTCGCCGGCATCTGCATTGTCGAGGGTGCCGAGAATATGGAGGAGGGTACTTTTTCCGGCGCCGGATTTGCCGACGATGGAAACCACTTCGCCCTTGCGAATTTCGATATCCACGCCTTTGAGCACGTGGAGCGTGTCGTAAGATTTTTGGATTTGCGTACCTTTAATCACCGTTTCAGGAAAATTGCCCTCAAAGATAGTGTAATTTCCGTAAAACAGCATGTGGCGGGTATGTAAGGAGCCATAATAAGGTTATTATTAAAGGAATCAATATCGTTTTAAAATGAACAATTCATCGGAGCGACCAACATTATTACTAGGAACTGCCATGTGGGGCTGGACGATGCCCAAGGGTACCTGTTTTGAGCTTTTGGATGTATTTTATCAATCGGGCTTCAGGGAGGTGGATACGGCAGTGAATTATCCTATCAACAAGCGCCCGGAGGATTTTCGGGCGGCGGAGGGTATTTTAATGGAATGGATTCGCGCGCATGGGGTAAAGGATTTGAAAATAACCATGAAGGTGGGTAGTCTGAATAATTTACGTACCCCGGAGCACAACCTCAGCAAGAGTTTTTTGCTGATGAATCTGGAGGATTACCGACACCGTTTGGGGAGCAACCTGGATACCTTCATGATTCATTGGGACAACAGGTCGGAGGAGCGGGACATCAGAGGCACAATGGAGGCGTTGGCGGTGGCGCGAAACATGGGACTTCGGGTCGGGCTTTCCGGCATACAACATCCGGAATTGTACGCACGATTGAATGATGAGCCTGGTTTTGGGTTGGATTTCAGGATACAGATGAAGCACAACTGGATGCAGTCGGATTATCAGCGCTATGCTGCATTTCATGGAAACCGGCGTTTTGTGGCATACGGAATTATGGGTGGTGGGATAAAGATGGACAAAAGTGAATACCAGGAAAACAGTACCTGGAAAGTTCGCGGAGGAGAACCTGGGAAAGAACCGGACGCTGCATGGCAATTGCGAAGCTGGCTGGCAAAAAATCCTGATGCGCCCAGCTTGCCCAAACTGGCCATGCTATTTGTGGCGCATAGTCCGGATTTGGAAGGCATGGTACTTGGGCCTTCTTCGGTAGTTCAGCTAAAAGACAGCATCAGCATACATCGCAATTTGGGGGAAGGGCATGCTGAGCATTGGCTTCAGCTATTTTTGAGGGCATTATCTCATTAACGATTTTCAAACGGGTGTTATATCCACCAACCATGATAAAAAAGTGAACAAATCCGGTACTTCTTAGGGGCTATACCGCCAAAAAAAGTACAATTGCGATAAATAGACTTTTCATTTTTGTGCTGTGAAAACCAAGCTCTGCTAGTTCTCACTTTTTTGAAAAGATTCGGATTGTTACAACAAATCACATTTTCTCTCATGAAAAAAGGACAACTGTTTGCGACGCGAATAGTCGCATGTTCACGTGTTCAAAAAAATCTATCTCTAGTAATAGGTTTAAATCCGGAGACGCCTGGTTGACTGTTCATGTAGGGATTTATCTTTTAGTGTTGTTAATTTCTTTGCTTGCACCTTCTCCCAAACTTTGGGCGCAGCTTAGCAACTCAGGTTGTCTTGCCGGAGGATTTGGTGTAGATGGAGGATTGTACTCCAACATCATTGAGTTTGGCACGGCTTCGCCTGCAGCCGGGTCTAAGTGAGGTGGTCTAATTTCGCCGGACAGTTAATAAGAGAGTCAATTACCATTTTCAGTACTTCACGGGTGGGGTTTTCAACATTTCAACACCTGGTCAAAATCCCTACTTTTTTATTTGACCAAAGGTGTTGGAATGTTGGAAACCGATGTCACACGATTAAGTTCAACTTTACGCTAATGCCCTTTCCAGTTCGGTGCATATTATCCTCATATTCAAGAGGCGATAAATAACCCAGACTCGAGTGCCTGCGTACAGTATTATAATATGCCTCTATGAATTCAAATGTTTGAGTCCTTGCATCGGTAAGGTCATTGAACAACTTTTTGCCCAGTAGTTCCGCTTTGAAGCGGGAAAACAACGATTCAGCAAAGGCATTATCGTAATGGTTGTCCGCACGCGTCATACTTTGCCTGAACTGCATTTTTTCAATGTATTCCCGAAAGGCGGCGTCCATGTACTGCCCACCTCCATCACTATGTACGATTAAGCCCACTTTTGGGCGTCGCCACTCAACCGCCTTTTTGAAACTGTCAAAAATAATGTCCGCTCCCATGGAAGCCGAGACCTTCCATCCTACAATCCTCCGGCTATTCAGGTCCATCCAGGTGGCTAAATATGCCCATACTCTATTCGGAAGGGGTAAGTAGGTAATGTCCCCGATCCATACCTGGTTTATTGAATCCACCATGTCCATTTCCAGCAACAGGTTTGCACTGCGCTTCAAGTGAGGATTGGTTTGGGTTGTTCGCGGCACATAGGATTTCGGCTGGATGGCTTTTAATCCCATTTCCTGCATCCTTTGCCGAATCTGATAGCGGCCAACAGGCATGTTATCGGCCTTCAGATCCGCTTCAATGCGACGTGCCCCGTAACGCTCCTTATGCGCTTCGAATACTTTCTTCACTCTTTTCGCAATGGCCTCTTTGTGCTGACTTAGTACATACGTTTTGCACGTCTTCCATGCATAATATGAACTTCGGGTCACACCAAGTACTGCACACAATTGCTGTACCGGGAACTCAGAGGCTAATCCTGCAATCAACATATACGTCCTGCTTAAGTCATCCGGCTGAAAATGGACAAAGCTTTTTTTAAAATATCACGCTCCATTTCTGTTTGACGTAACCTAAGCTTTAATTGTTCATTTTCTGCCTGCAACCCTGTTAAAGGCCCTTTGGCTTCCTGAGCCGTGGATCTCCACCGGTACAGCATGTTTTCACTAATGCCCAGCGAATTTGCCACGGCTGGCACACTTCGACCTTCTGCTACCATTTTTAACGCTGATAGCTTGAATTCTTCATCGAACCTGCGACGAACCTGGCCGCTTTGATTTGGTTGCTTCTTTCCCATATGAACACAAATTTAAGAGAGTTTTGTGTCCGGAATAATTCGACCATCTCAAAGGACTGGTTCACGGGTAGTGGTGGCACTGGCCAAGGTGTGATTGACGTCACCAACACAGCCATCATCCAGGCGCTACTTCAGGCTTCTGGTAATCCAACCTACGAGGCCAGAATGTCAACCGGGCTTTACAGTATTGTGGATGGACACATGCGGATAGATGCTGTTTTGGCAAGGGATCATTTTGGGGGTACCGGCGCGATTGACCCCACCTCCTACGAGACTGCGAGCAAGAATGGCGAAGACCCAGCTATTTGGGATCCGGGTCCACAAAATGTATTAGGAAAAAATGACTTAATTGACGTAGCAGGGCACATGTTTCGTGCTGGAACTTCAAATTCTGATGATCTTTGGTTCACTGGGGTCATCAACCGGGCCGAACCCGGTGGAGCAGCCTACATGGACTTTGAATTTTTCGTTGAAGACATAGCCTACAACAGCGCCACAGGTTTTTCATCAGGTGGTCCAGACATGGGGCATACTGCCTATCATTTCGATACCAATGGTAATATCACACGAATTGGCGATTTGATTATCACCTTTGACCTTGAGAGTGGCGGAACCCTTCCTGTTATTAACATCAGAATCTGGGTCAGTCGCGCAGATTTTGATGCCAATAGGCGACCGGCAGGCTTTACTTATGGCACTGAATTTGACGGTGCATCTCAGGGAGCGCCATTCGGATATGCCAGAATCATTCCGACGGTATCAGGGCTTTCCTGCGGTTACGTCAATCTGGACGGGCAGACTCCTGCTGCACCGCCATGGGGTACCAAGAATACTAAATCCAATGTTTATGGGACGTCATACATCCCATTCTCCTTTGCAGAAGCGGGTTTGAATCTTACTGATATTGGACTGGATCCTAACTCAGTGCCAGGCGCAGACCCCTGCCAGTTTATATACATGACCTTCATTGTAAAGACTCGTGCCTCAGCTGCCTTTACCGCTCAGCTTAAAGATTTTGCAGGCCCCTACAGATGGGGAAGGCCTGATGTCGCGCCGGAAATACTCGGAAGCCCACAACTTTCCTGCGCCAACCCTACCACAACGCTTGCTGCCAATCCGTTGCGTACCGATGTATCCTATCATTGGACTACCTTAGACGGGCGTATTGTAACCAATCCGGCAAACGTGGGGACTATAGAAGGGGATAAGCCTGGCACGTACACCCTTATTTCCACCGTCCCCGACAATTGCGTGTTGCCTCCTCAATCTATAACAGTCGGTTTTAACTCTGCCCAGCCCTTTTTTAATGATTTATCTTTTCAGACTACGGTTTCATGCAACGGAAATGATGGTACAATTGCTTTAAGTGTAAGCGGGGGTACTGCCCCTTACAGTTACAACTGGACAAAAACGGGGGATTTGTCTTTCACTGGATCCACCTCAACACTTAGTGGCCTGAGCCCGGGTACATATAATGTTACGGTGACAGATGCCTTTACCTGCACCAAAACAGGTTCGGTAACTGTTGCCGGTAAGGTTGCGCCTACCATAGCACCTACATCCACCGATGTTTCCTGCAATGGGGGGCAGGATGGTGCTATCAGCTTAAGTGTGACAGGGGGAAGGCCTCCTTTCACTTACCTTTGGTCAAACGGGAATTCAACCCCTGCCATATCAAACCTGGCTGCGGGTACTTATACAGTTTCTATTACCGATAATGACGGGTGTATCACTACGGCCTCCTACACGTTAGCTCAGCCGACTGCAGTCACTTCCAGCGGTATTACCAAAGTTGATGATACCAACCCGGATATTGCAGTGGGCAATGGTACCATCACCCTGGGCAATCCCAGCGGTGGTACCCCCGGCTATACCTACTCCTGGACCGGGCCTTCTAGCTTCACCAGCTCCTCTCAAAATCTGAGCAACCTCAAGTACGGACAGTATTCCGTAACGGTATCAGATTCCCGAGGCTGTACTTACGCAGCCAACACCTTTATATACGAGCCGGAAATTTGCAATGATGGCATAGATAATGACGGAGATGGGCTGAATAATTGCGATGATCCGGATTGTAAGCCGAATTCACCCTCTATCATCAATAATCCTACGGTTTGTGTGACTGATGTAGTTACCTATAATACTACCACAGTTACTGCAGGAACTTATGATAGTTATCAATGGACAGTTCCTTCAGCGGCAACTATACAAGGAGGCTCAAACGGCAACTCTATCACAGTCCAATGGTCAGCTAATGCAGGCGGGCAGATTTGTGTACAGGGAGTTAAGGCTGCCTGCGCCAGTGATCCCAACTGTATTAATGTGAACGTGGGAGAAGTACCACTCCAGCCATCTCCCATCATCATCAATAATTGATTGCTGTATCAGTTCTCATAAATTTCCTGACATGAATAGTTCTCTACATAAAAACATCTTTCAGCTTACTGATCTCATGAAAATTACAAATTATTTTCAATTGCAACTACCTAAAGTCGGATTGGTAGGATTTGGAGCCGTGATGGGGCTAATTTGTTGCCTTTCAATTGCGGCTAATGCTCAAAACCCAGTGGTTGGATCTTCCACCGTAACACAAGCAAGTCCAGCAACCTCTCTTACCCTTCAGGTACCTGCCAATACTCAGACTGGGGATGTTTTGATTGCCCATATCAGTATGAGAAACGGCACTAGTATTGGTACGATTACAGCGCCGGCGGGATGGACAATTATTGGATCAAGAGTAGATAATGGGGATGATTTGGCTTCCACGACCTACTACCGGGTTGTACTTGCCGGAGATTCTCCAACTGCAAGTTATACATGGAGCTGGCCAAATTCAACCCGTACCATTATTTCGATGACTACTTTGAGAGGGCTTGACACTTCTAATCCCATAGATGCTGTAAATGCTCAGGCAAATGCGGCCAGTACCACCATCACAGCCCCAGGGGTAACCACTACCAGTGCTGGTAGTTTTCTACTAGGCTTTTTTGATATTGTGAATGTTGCCAGTGTAATTACTATTCCGTCACCATATACGGGTATTTATAATC
>CAYTNI010000016.1:0-19457 GCA_964439115.1 uncultured Saprospiraceae bacterium | reverse complement strand
ATGTTTGTCCGTTTTGCACAAACCAAGCGACAAAATCCCCCATCTGCTCACTACTCAATGGAGCCTTATACCCGGGAAATGCCTGTCCCAGCATTTCCGTCTGCACCGCTCCAAGAGCCAGGCAGTTGACAGATATTTGGCGAGATCTGAACTCTTCTGCCAAAGTCTCCGCCAAATTGGCCAGTGCCGCCTTGGATGCACTGTAGGCACTCAATCCGTTGAATTTAGCACTTCCCTGAAAACCGCCCATACTGCCAATATTAACCACATGCGCCCCCTCCGCAGCATCGAGCAGCGGCAGCGTCTGCCGAATCAGCGATACCACGCCCAGACAATTCACCCTGAACATCGCCAGCCAGTCTTCATCCGTAAGAGCCTCGAAAGGCTTGTGTATGAGCAACCCCGCGTTATTCACAATCCCTGACAATTTGCCCCACTGCCCAAGCTCCTCCATCAGCCGTGGCCAATCCGGAGCAGTCAAATCAAAAGGCAAACACCGAAGGCGGTCTCCTGAGTGCGCCGCTTCAGCTGCCTCGCTGAGGCTGCGCAATGCTTCCTGATTCCGCGAAAGCGCCAATACCCAATTGGATGGATTGGCAGCAAGTGCCAGGGAAACTTCCCGGCCAATACCTCTGCCGGCGCCTGTAACAATATATTGTTTCATGATTATATTATTCAAAATGAACCTGAAGTAATATTCTCCTTTTGTATAACCCCTGGTTTCAGGTACGGGTTTTCAAACTGGTCAGTTTTATGAATCGTGAAGTTCATTAACTTAGCGCTTTCAACCAATAGCACACCATGGCGAAAGCATCCAAAAATAACCCATCAAAGACCGCCGCTGTCGGCCAACCCAACACCAACGTTTCTATTCCGATATGGCTGTTGCCCAATCCGCGCCATGCTATTGGAATTTTTTTGCTGGGTGTTCTGCTTTATGCCAATACTTTTAAACATGACTATACCATCGATGATGCTATTGTCATCACCGAAAATATGTTCACACAAGAAGGTATTTCGGGTATTCCCGGATTGCTCCAATATGATACATTTTACGGTTTTTTCAAGGATCCTGGCAAAAAGCGATTGGTAGCAGGAGGGCGTTATCGCCCATTTACGCCTATCATGTTTGCTGTAGAAAAATCCATCTTCGGAGAAAAACAACTAATCGCAGGGCATATCATCAATGCCCTGCTGTATGGTCTCACAGGCGCCGTACTATATTGGCTCATCGTAGCTTTGTTTAGAGAAGGAAAAGAGCGGGGGTTCGTAGCGCTGGGAGCAGCACTCCTTTTTGTGGCACATCCCGTACACACAGAAGCGGTGGCCAATATCAAGGGCAGAGATGAAATTGTAGCACTCCTCGGCAGCCTTTTAGCGCTCTGGCTCGTCTGGAAAGCATTCAAGACTAAAAACATCCTGTGGCAAGTGCCGGCAGCCTTGGCGTTCTTTATGGCGCTCCTTTCCAAGGAGAATGCCATCACTTTTATTGCTATCGTTCCGCTCACTTTCTATTATTTCAGCAAAGCAAACTGGCGGCAAATTATCGGGCATACCTTACCGCTTTTTACCGTTGCTATAGTCTTTCTGATTATTAGGGGCGCAATAGTAGGATGGGATATTGGCGACCCCCCCAAAGAACTCATGAACAACCCCTTCCTTAAGCTGGTGAACAACCAGTGGGTAGATTTTAGCGCCGCCGAAAAGAGTGCAACCATTGCCAGTACCCTGTGGGAGTATTTCAGACTGATAATTTTCCCGCATCCGCTTACACATGATTACTACCCCCGACACATTGATATCCAAAACTGGGCCAGTGGAAAAGCGCTGTTGGGAATAGGGGTAAACCTAGCTCTTGCAGTTATCGCACTGTGGGGTCTCCGTAAAAAAGATCCCATCAGCTACGGCATCTGGTTTTACCTGATTACCCTTTCCATAGCTTCGAATATTGTATTTCCGGTAGGCACTAATATGTCTGAGCGATTCCTTTTTATGCCCTCTGTCGGATTGGCCATCGCAGGTGCTGTAGGCATTTACCGCCTGTTTAAGCACAACAAAGGAAGCCAATTAACATGGGGGATGGCACTAATTGCAATAATAGCATTGCTGTTTTCCGTCAAAACAGTCATCCGAAATACGGCCTGGAAAGATAATTTAACCTTGTTTACCACAGATGTAAAAACGGCTCCTAACAGCGCCAAGTTGCGCAATGCTGCGGGCGGCGAATTAGTCACCCTATCTGTCGAACCAGAAAACAAAGACCGGCGGGAAGCCATGCTAATAGAAGGTCAAGCACATCTGCGCGAGGCCATACGCATCCATCCCACCTATAAAAATGCATACCTGCTGCTAGGAAACTGCCTGAACTATCTGGAAGATTATGAGGGGGCTATCCAGTCTTATCAAAATGCCCTGGCTATTGACCCCTCCTGGAAGGATGCCAATGAAAACCTCGGCATCACCTATCGCAATGCCGGCAAGTTTTATGGAGAAAAACGTGGGGATATTCAAAAAGCGCTGACCTACCTCCAGGAAGCCAACCGCATACGCCCCAAGGAGTTTGAAACCCTCCGTCTGCTCGGGGTGGCGAATGGCGTTAACGGCAACTTACAAGAAGCTCAGCGGTATTTTGCGGAGGCCATCACAGTATTCGATAAACACCCGGACACCTGGTTCGACCTCGGGTTAACCTACCTCAGCCTCGGCAATACTGCCCGCTATCAGGAATGTCTGGCGAAAGCCAAAGAACTTGAACCAGATATCGAAACCCGGCGCAGATTGAAACAATAGCCATTAAAAGTCAAGTCCCATGGCAAGATAAAGTTTGGGTTGCTGAACGCGACGGGTTTCTATCCCCCACGCATAATCAGCACGTACAAAATACCCAAAAAGGGTGGTTCGCAAACCCACCCCATATCCTGCCACCACCGGCTCCCTGAAATAATTCAATCTCACTATTACTCTATTCCCATTAGTAATGGTGCTCGAGTTGAGGGGGTTTTCCGTGCTGAACGGACTGAAACCCTCCCATGCCGCTCCGGCATCAAAAAAACCGGCCACCTGAAAATTTCTCAAAAAGTTGGAATTGATGCGGCGCGAAATAAGCCTGAAAACCGGAACGCGTAACTCGGCATTCAACAACATGTATGAATTGCCATTCCGAATATTCATATCAAATCCACGCATGGGGCCTGCAAAAGCCTGAAACCCAAAACCAGCCCCTGGATCCGCAATAGGAACCGATTCATCAAATCTGGGAAAAAGCCAGTTGTCCACACCGCCGAGATAGTATAGGAATTTTTCAGCGCCAAAGGAAGTAGCTCCGGCGGCTCGAAGCGCCAATACACTATATTTTCCAATCCGCTGATAATGCCGCGCGTCAAAGCCAAGCACTCCGAGAAAGCCCTTGTCAAAATCCAGCGAAAGCCCATCCGCAATCTGGAGCTCGAATGCTTTGTAAAAATCGGCATATACCTTATACCGACTGCCATTCTTGATGTTAGTAACCACGTCAAGCGTGTTGTCAAACACATACTCGAGCTTCATACCTATTCGCTGTTCGGCTCTGGAAGGCGTCTGCAGCGATGGCAAATCCGTGGCCAACTGTACAAGCCGGTCTCGCCGCACTGTAGCGGTTGCCCGGATACTCCTGAATATATCTATGGGATATCGCAGTCCATATTGCCCCAATACAGTATTCAATTCCTTTCGATTAGGCAAAACGGCACCCTCGGTAGTCATGCGGTTGTTGCGGCGATACACGGAAAACCGCTGGTCAAGCCGATGCTTCTTGTCATGCCAGGTAACAAAATACTCGGTGCCATTGAAAGTAGTAGGCAATCGCAAACCACCCTCCAGCTCATAATCTTCGAAGAGATCCTTAAAATTGGCTTTTAACATCATGCCCGGCACCGGATAGGTAAACCGTTGCGGATTAAGCGAAAAGCTCTCCAAGCCCTCGAAGAGAATGCTATTGTCCATCTGCGAGGTTACAAAATCTGTCCGGAATTGCAGTCGGGAGGGAATGATCAATCCTGGTCGGAACCGATAGGCTGGAGCCTGTAGCGCAGTTTTGGCAGGCCTTGCCACTATAGGCTCTTTCAAAAATGCGCGAATATCTTCCGGTGCATTGGCCTCTTTCGAAAAATTAGTTACTACCGGTTGCTCCTTCGGATCGAATTCACTCTGAAAGAGATATTGGTCAATGTTAATTCTTCCGGTATCCTGAACAGGTGGAGGAGGCGTTGGCGTCGGTAACGGTTCAGGTGCTGGTGCTGGTGTCGGACTGGAGATTTGCTGAATCACCTTCGGCGTTTGTCGTTGGCGAAACCGCGTAAAAGCAGGTGCGAATATAGAATCGGGAGCCAACTCCCGAATAAAAATACGATGGCTACCCCCTCTTAAAAGCCGCTCTGCAACCCGACCGCTCCTCAGTGCAACACTTTGCTCAAGTAAATTGCGGTCATAATTGGTATTGACGTGGCTTATGGCACGTTGCTTGATGACCGGCCTCAAAATGATTGAATCAATAAGCGTCGTATCTATTGACGGCATCAATGAATCCGCATGGTTTATTATCTCAGAACCATCTCTAAGCTGAATAATCCGCTCCTGGTGGTGAACGTAACGCTCCAGATACCCAATATGGCGATTGGCAATCCCGGATTGATCGCTCACCCAGGCGAAACGCAACGAATCAATGGCCACAGGATTATTTTCATCAGCAAATTCAGTGTGGGTAATACGCACCAACTCCCCCGACCGGCGATCCAAATCCAAAAAATATAAATCAAATTGCCCGACCGGCAAGACCGAATCCAAACGTACAGCTGAAAGCAGGGAATCCGGGCGGTTGGAAGCAAACAGTATTCCTCGCTGATTGCCTAATTGTACGAAAACAGCATCCAGGTCATCATAGATGTCGTTGGTAATTCGTTCTGACTGCGTAGTTGGAATATGATACTGATACAAATCAGAAAAACCCCGCACGGTTGCCGACAAAATCAGGTGATTGGGCGTACTGTAAGACACGCTGTGAATACGCTGAAAAGGAGAGGTGATATCGTTGACTGTGGTTTTCTTTGTCTCAATGTCCACGCGATGCAACTTAATCACATCCCGGGCTTCATAAATAACAGTTACCTCGCGTCCGTTGGGGTTCCAGGCAATCAAGGGATAGGCATAATCCGTTGCCTGAAAGGCATTTCTGGCGCCTTGTCGCAACAGCAGCGTCCTGGATTCGCTACGGGATTCCTGGAGCCAGACCGAAACCCGGCCAAGTTCATTTACAGCATAAACAATGTTGCGGCCATTCGGAGATAAGCTAATTTCCGTGACCGGAGCGTTGCGGCGGTTTTTAAACTTCAGTGCTCCGCGCAGCGGGGTATGCCGTCCTTCTTCATCCTGTGTATATCTACGGCGGAAGAATAACTCCCACACTTCCAGCACTTTTTTATATGGGCTTCCCAGCACATAGAGAAAGCCGCTTTCAACGCTCCGGTTTATCCGAGTGAGATACAGGAGATTGGAAACGGCATTGTTGCCAAAATTATCGCTGATATAATACCAAAGCGCGTGACCGGCCAGTCGGGGATTCTCCGTGGCAAAACGGTCAAATCCGGGAAAATCCTCACTGAGGATAGCATCGCGAAGCTGATTGTCCATTTCAGCACTCCAAGGCTCTCCGGCGTATCCAATCAGCCCCTGTTTAAACCAGTCAGGTAAGCTCAACATCACGGCATTCTGTACAATCTCCTGAATATTGGATCCAAACAGCATGGCATCTAGAAAAACGGAGGCGATACCCTGGCGGATTTGCCGGCGCAAATGATTGTGATTACCATCGAAATAGACAAAAATTTTATTGCCAACTATTTTGGTCTGGCCTCCCGTATTGGTAAAGACCTCCTCACTACCCACATTGCTCTGCTTGAGGTCGGTGAGATCCACATATACGATGAGCTGTAGTTTGTTGTTGATTCGGTGCTCGAGCATGGATTGCACGGCCGCATACTCCTGCTCGGCAATTTGCACGGCCGCCTGTCCGATATTGCGCCCTTCTCCATACCAGTAGGTGATGAAGTGGTCGCTTTCATACTCGCTCCACTCATCGAAATCACGGTGAAATTGTACCCGGTTTTTACCAAACTCCACCTGAGCGCCCTGGCCTGAAAGTTGCCATGCCGTCAAGACCGCAAAAAACAGCAGAATGTGTCTTTGTAAATACATAATCGGCAGGTTTTAAAAAGATTTACCAAGGCAACCCGAATATCGTAAATTTGTGCGTACTTGCGATAAAGAAACAAAAAAATAATGGCTCAGATTGTTCAATTGATTTTCAATGACTTTTCCGAAAACACCTGGTTGATTTACGACGAAACCGGCGAATGTGTGGTTATCGACCCCGGCTGTTACACCATGCGGGAAAAGGAACACTTGGCCGGAGAAATTGCACGCCTACGACTTCGCCCCGTTCGGCTACTCAATACCCACTGCCACCTCGACCATGTATTTGGGAATGCCTTTGTGGCCAACTCCTGGAGCCTGCCACTGGAAATCCATCCCGAAGACCTCCCCATACTTCACGCCGTCCCACAGGTCTGTCGCCTCTACAACATACCCGAACCAGAACGCTCTCCCGAACCTGCTCATTTCTTAAAAGACGGCGAAATCTTAGAGTTTGGAAACACACGCCTTGAAGTGATTCACACACCGGGCCATTCTCCCGGCAGCGTTTCCTTTTTTTGCCGCAATGACAAATTCATCATCTCCGGGGATGTGCTTTTCTACCAAAGCATCGGAAGGACTGACTTCCCCGGAGGTCATCACGACACCCTCATCGCTTCTATTAAAGATAAACTCTTCCCCTTGGGAGATGATGTGCGCGTATATTCCGGACACGGACAGGCCACTACCATCGGATTCGAACGCATACACAACCCGTTTCTGTAATCGGCGAACTAAGGCTTCTCCAGTCCTTCCATCAACAGTTGGGCAATATAACCCTCAATATCCTCTGCGGAAATACTGCGCCCCGGCTTAAACCAGTCGTATAACCATCGCATGGAAGAAAAAATGGTGTACGTTACCACGAAGGGATTGATGTCTTTAATTTCTCCTTTTCGGATTCCCTCTTCGATGATTGCCTGAAATCTGCGCTCATAATCCCGGCGAATAGCCGAAAACTCACTGAGGAACGGCTCGCTCAAATGCCGCCACTCGTCGTTGAAGGCAATGATCGAAGTAGCATCCTCAGTAGCAATGAGGATATGCATGCGGATGAGCGCACGGAGCTTTTCTCCGGCAGAAGATTTCATTTTTTCTATTTCAGAAAGCCCGTCGAGAAATCTGTGGGCATTCTCAAAACAAATATGCCTCAGAATCTCCTCCTTAGACAGAAAATGGTTGTATATACTCGGTGCCTTCAAATCCACGGCTTCCGCCAGATCTCGCATGGAAGTGGCAGAGTATCCTTTGTCCCGAAAAAGTCGGGCAGCAGCAATCCGAATGGCCTCCCTTTTGGACTTGGTTTCAACGATAGCCATTATTTCAAGTTTTGGTGTTCGATTCAAATGTCAAAATCTACTTTTACCACCTCTGTTAGTGGATGTGCCTGACAGGTCAAAATATACCCGGCCGCTATTTCGTCAGGCTCGAGCCCGTAGTTGCGGTCCATGTGTACTTTGCCTTCCAGCAATTTCGCCTTGCAGGTACAACACACGCCACCTTTACAGGCGTATGGAAGATTTGCAGCGGTACGCAGTGCTGCGTCCAGGATAGTTTCCCCCTCTGCACTCAAAGGTAATTCGAAACTACGGCCGTCCAGCTTAATACTTACCATAGAACTCCGCACACCTTCCTCTCGGATAGAAGTCGGTACAGGAGCCGCTTCTCCCGGGGCTGCAAATAGCTCTACATGAATTTTTTCGGGGTCTGCTCCTTCCTCTGTAAGCGTTTGACGGAGTGTTTCCACCATCTGATACGGACCACAAAGGTAAATGGCATCGGCCGACTCCACATCCAGGAGCGTCTGGCAAATAGCTCTGCACTTGCCTTCGTCCAGCCGACCACTAAACAGTGGACTGTCAGATTCTTGCCGACTCAGAAAATGATACACGCTCAAGCGGTCCAAGTAGCGATTTTTCAAGCCCTCTAATTCCTCCAAAAAAATAATCGCCTCCGGGCGGCGATTGACATAGAATAACACAAATTCACTTTCCCGCTCCGTCTCGAGGACGTGCTTCATTATGGACAAAATCGGAGTAATGCCACTGCCCGCAGCAAAAGCTGCCACAAGACGGCCGGCCCTTCCGGCTAAAGCCGTATCATAAAATTTCCCGGAAGGCGTCATTACCTCCAACTCATCGCCCTTGTGCAGCCGTAAGTTGGCATAAGACGAAAAACGACCCCCATCTACCTGCTTGATGGCCACCCGCAAATCCCCTTCGGAGGGCGAAGTACAAATCGAATAACTGCGCCGCACATCCTCCCCGGCAATATCCGTCCGAAGGGTGAGATGCTGCCCGGGTATAAAGGCATATTCGTGAGCCAACTCCTCCGGCACTTCAAATGACAAGGAAACACAGTCTATAGTCTCTCTGCGAACTTCGCGAATTGTAAGGCGATGAAACTTGGGCACACTCATACCAATACTAATGAACGTTTGTTTGCAAAGATACGCCTTCTAAATCTTTTTTCCAATTAATGCCGCATAATACAAAAAAACCTAAATTTACCCGGCTATTTTTTTAATTTCATAAAACTCAATAACCATGGTCAAAGAATTCAAGGAGTTTATTCTTAAAGGCAACATGATTGATATGGCGGTGGGGATAATCATTGGCGCAGCCTTTGGCACCTTGGTCACCTCTTTTGTAAATGATATCATGATGCCTCTGTTGGCCTCTATTGCCCAGGCGCCGGATTTCAGCAATTTGTTTGTGGTGTTAAAATCTCCTGCAGACACTACAGGCGTAAACATGACCTCTATTCAATCCGTTCGGGATGCCGGGGGTGTCGCACTTGGTTATGGCTTGTTTATCAATGCGCTCATCTCCTTGCTAATGGTGGGCTTTGCCTTGTATATGCTCGTAAAGGCAATCAACAAAATGCGCAAGGAAACCGAGCCTGCAGCCCCTGCAGCCCCTGCCGGACCAAGCGCTGAGGAATTGCTCGCTGAAATTCGCGACCTGCTGAAAAAGTCATAGTTGCTGTCTCAAACCAACCTGGGCCCGATTGGATACCCATTGAAGCCCTCCCTTTCAGCCTGGCAACGCCTTTCAGATGCAACAACTGGAAGGAAAACGTTAAGTTAAGCACCTACATATTCCGGCGATATTGGCCGCCTACCTCGTATAGCGCATGGGTTATCTGACCCAAAGAGCAATACTTGACGGCCTCCATCAGCCCTTCAAAAATATTGCCGTTCCGGACTGCAGTCTGTTGAAGTTCGCGCAAGATGGACTGACTTTTTTCCGGAGCAGTCTGATGGAGTGTGCGCAGCGTTTCAATCTGGTCTTCCTTTTCCTCATTGGTAGCCCGGATTACCTCTCCGGGGAGTACGGTGGGTGAACCATCTTTACCGAGGAAGGTATTTACTCCAATGATAGGATATTCGCCGCTGTGTTTGAGCATCTCATAATGGAGGCTTTCTTCCTGGATTTTACTGCGTTGGTACATGGTTTCCATGGCGCCAAGGACGCCACCGCGCTCAGTGATGCGGTCAAATTCGGAGAGTACGGCCTCTTCTACGAGATCTGTAAGGGCTTCGATGATAAAGGAACCCTGTAGTGGATTCTCATTCTTGGCCAGCCCAAGCTCATGATTAATAATCAATTGAATGGCCATGGCACGACGTACACTTTCCTCGGTGGGCGTTGTAATGGCCTCATCATAGGCATTGGTATGTAGGCTGTTGCAATTGTCGTAAATGGCATATAACGCCTGGAGCGTCGTGCGAATATCATTGAATGAAATCTCCTGAGCATGGAGAGAACGACCGCTGGTCTGAATATGGTACTTGAGCATCTGGCTGCGCTCATTAGCGCCATATTTATACTTCATGGCTTTTGCCCAAATCCGACGGGCAACCCGGCCGATGACCGCGTATTCAGGATCCACTCCATTGGAGAAGAAGAAGGAGAGATTTGGCGCAAAGTCATCAATCGTCATGCCACGGCTAAGGTAGTATTCTACAAAAGTGAAGCCATTGGCCAACGTAAAGGCAAGTTGCGTGATTGGATTGGCGCCTGCTTCTGCAATATGGTATCCTGAAATAGATACGGAATAGAAGTTGCGCACTTTATGCCGAATAAAATACTCCTGCACATCCCCCATCAGCCTGAGGGAGAACTCCGTACTAAATATACAGGTATTTTGGGCTTGGTCTTCCTTGAGAATGTCTGCCTGGACGGTACCTCTTACCGCCTGGAGAGCACGCGCCTTGCACTGGGCATAGACTTCTTCCGGGAGCACCTGGTCGCCGGTGAGCCCGAGAAGGAGGAGTCCAAGGCCATCGTTGCCATGGGGGAGCTCTCCGCGATAGGCGGGCCGGGGAAGCCCATTATCGTCGTATAAGGCCCTTAACTTAGCTTCCACGAGATGTTCCAGCCCATTTTCCCGGATGTACCGTTCGCACTGCTGGTCAATGGCCGCGTTCATAAAGAAAGCGCAAATGGTAGCAGCAGGCCCGTTGATGGTCATGGATACTGACGTTCGCGGGTCACAGAGATCAAAGCCCGAATAGAGTTTTTTGGCGTCGTCGAGGCAACAGATACTCACCCCTGAGTTGCCCACCTTGCCGTAGATATCGGGGCGATGGGCAGGGTCTTCTCCGTAGAGCGTCACGGAATCAAAAGCCGTGCTGAGGCGATTAGCAGGCATATCGAGGGAGACGTAGTGGAAGCGGCGATTGGTGCGCTCAGGCCCGCCTTCTCCGGCAAACATGCGCGTGGGGTCTTCCTCTTTGCGCTTGAATGGAAAAACACCGGCGGTATAGGGGAATTCACCGGGCACATTTTCCTGAAGGGTCCACTTCAAAATTTCTCCCCAATCCTGGAAATTCGGCAATACCACCCGAGGAATCCTGGTATTGGAAAGAGAATTGGTAAAGGTGGGCGTTTTTATTTCGCGGTCACGCACCTTGAATATAAAATCTTCAGCCGCATACGCTGCTTTCTTGCTCTCCCAGCCTTCAATGAGGCGAAGGCAATTCCCGTCGAGATCCTTTTCACACTCGCTGAGAGCGCTCTGCAAGGCAGCAAGCACCTCTTCCTGACCCGGTGCGTTCTGTTCGCGGATGGCCATCATGGCTTGTTTGATGCCAAAGAGCTTTCGTGCTATGGCCACCTGGCGTTCTGCCCAGCGATCGTAGCTGCGATTGTTTTCTGAGATTTCTGACAGATACCGTGTTCGTGCAGGAGGAATAATATATATTTTTTCGCTCATTTCCCCGGAAGACTCGATGCTGGAACGAAGGGGCGCAGCGGTTTTTTCTGCCAAAAGATTCATGATAGCCCGATAAAGGGCGTTCATACCCGGGTCATTAAACTGAGAAGCGATGGTTCCAAAAACAGGCATGTCATCCAGGGAAGAATCCCAGAGCTGGTGGTTGCGCTGATATTGCTTTTTAACATCGCGCAATGCATCGAGTGCCCCGCGCTTATCAAACTTATTGATGGCAATCACATCCGCGAAATCCAGCATGTCAATTTTCTCTAATTGTGTGGCTGCACCGTATTCTGGGGTCATCACATATAGCGAAACGTCAGAGTGGTCGATAATTTCCGTGTCGGATTGCCCGATGCCGGAGGTTTCCAGAATGATGAGGTCAAATTTAGCGGTCTTGAGAATATCGAGCGCATCCTGTACGTGTTTGGACAGGGCGAGGTTGGACTGGCGCGTAGCCATAGATCGCATATAGACCCTGGGGTTGGATGCTGTATTCATTCTAATACGGTCACCCAGAAGAGCGCCCCCGGTTTTGCGCTTGGAAGGATCAACGGAGAGTACCGCAATACGTTTTTCTTCAAACTCAAGCAGGAAACGGCGCACCAGTTCATCTACCAGACTGGACTTGCCGGCGCCTCCCGTACCTGTGATGCCAAGCACCGGAATATGGGTGGGGGGAGCCTGTGCTTTTATCAGACCCAGCCATTCGTGTGCTGTTTCAGGGTAATTCTCCGCCGCCGTAATAAGCCGGGCGATGGAGAGCGGATTTCCCGAGGCTGCCAGCTTAAGTTCTCCGTTGAGATGATCTCCCAGTGCGAAGTCGCATTGCTGTAATACGTCATTAATCATCCCCTGAAGGCCCATACTTCGGCCATCATCAGGCGAATAAATCCTGTTTATTCCGTATTGATGCAGATCCTGAATTTCAGAGGGAAGGATTGTACCGCCGCCGCCGCCAAAGACCTTAATATGCCCGGCGCCGCGCTCCCGCAGCAAATCGTACATATATTTAAAAAACTCATTATGCCCTCCCTGGTAGGACGTAATGGCAATACCCTGCGCATCTTCCTGAATTGCCGTATTGACGATTTCCTCCACGGAGCGGTTATGGCCCAGGTGGATGATTTCCGCACCGCTAGACTGCATGATACGGCGCATGATGTTAATAGCGGCATCATGCCCATCAAAAAGGGATGCCGCTGTAACAAGGCGAATTTTGTGGGCTGGTTGGTAGGCGATGGTCTTTTCCATAGCAAAACCTGGCTTTATCTGGTGTGCCTTATTAACGCCCGTAGTGGATGTAGTGTTGTCAAAGCCGACAAAAAGCCGCTTTCTGTTTAAAAAGAGTATTCAATCCCGACCGTAAATCTTCGTCCGGGCATGCGGTAGCGCTCCAGCTCTTCATATTGCGCATCATTGATGTTATTGACCGCAAGATAAAAGGTACTCCCGGTTTTAGGCTGCCAGGAAAGTTTGGCACAGGCGATGAAAGCTGCTTCGGGTTCATTTCCCGGATATATAAAAACTTCCTCTATGCGGCTTCGGTAGCGATTGCTGAGATTTAAGCTAAAATTTTCATATTGTACCTGAACCGATGCACCGAGTGTATGACGCACTTTGTACGCCAATGCATCATTGAGCCTTTCAGGAGAGATATCGCGTGCATCCAGAAAGGTATAAGCCAGATTGGCATGCAACCAGGGTCTAAACTGGTGTCTGATGGCAAATTCGATGCCTTGCATAAGTGCCTGACGCAAATTGACCACCTGGTAAACAAGTGGTTCGAGGGGCTGAGAAACCTGCTGAAAGGAGATGAGGTTGCGGTAATGATTGTAAAATGCGGAAATCTCAAGGGTGGTCTTGGATTTTATGGACCATGTAGCGCCCAACTCAGCAGAAAGGTCGAGTTTTTCCGGCCTTAAGTCCGGGTTGGGCAGAAAAGCCAACCCCCCACCCTGCTCAAACTTGATAAACCGCTCGGCCACGGGAGGATCCCTGAAAGCCTGGGCAAGAAGGCCACGCACCACCAGGTTAGGGTTGGGTTGATAGCGCACTGCGAGTTTCGGATTGAAATTGGCCTCTGCCTGAATGCCTGTGATATGATACACATCAAATCGCCCCCCGGCTGTGAGGGTAATCCGGTCTGTTACCTCAAATTCATCCTGTACATAAAAACCTGCGCCAAAGGCGACCCGCTCGCCGTAAAGATAAATATCCGGCACCCCAAGGATGTAGTCGCGTTTGATATCCCAACCTGCAATGAGGTAGTGCTTTTTACCGGGGAAAAAGTCAAACTGCGTGATATTGCCGAGACGCCGGGCTGTTACGCTGTAGGATTTTACAATCTGCTTGCCGATATTGATATTCGTGCTGTCGTTACCGGGGTCACTGTCAAAACTAAAATCGGAGAAGTTGCGATAGTGATAAATCCGGGAAGAATAACTAAGTCGATCTCCCAAAATCCCTTTGAACAACAAATCGGCATTCCATTCGCTTCGATCCTGGTAATCGTCTTTTTTAAAATCGGCCACGCTGTACGCCTGACGCCGGCTGAGCCACGTTGCAGGTGCGTCACTCTGTATTCGGTTGCTATTGACGGAAAGCTGTACCTCGTGTCCGGGTCGGATATTCCAATTAACCTTTGCAAAGCCATTCCATAAATCGAAGGCTGTTTTTTCGCGATGGCCGGCATCAGATTTCCAACTTCCATCTACGAGCCAGGAAAAGCGCCCATGGCGCCGGGCATGACTAATCTCCATGGTGTGGTAGTCGCCATAATTTCTGTACTCCGAGCTCCGGGGAGCCGGGCCATAAGCACCATAATTAAGGTGAACACGCGTCTCCGGCTTTTCCCCCGCTTTTCGGGTAATTACATTTATGACACCTCCCATGGCACTGGAGCCATAAAGTGCAGAATAGGCACCGCGAACCACTTCGATGCGCTCAACCGAGCTTAAGGGAACGAGGTTCCAGAGCGCTCCTCCGGATTCCGGACTGAGGGAAGGGCGCCCATCAATGAGCAAAAGTACGCGATTGCCAACACCGCCACCCGCCACTTCGGATGCCCCGCGTATGGAAAGCGCTGACACATTGGCACCGCTGGCGCGAGTAACTACTACCCCAGGCATCTCATCGAATGCCTGGTCAAAAGTAGTAATCTGTCTAGATCTGATCTGACGGGCAGTGATGACGCCTATGCTTGCCGCTGCCAGCTTGATCGATTGGGAGCGGGCACCGGCGGTGACCACCACTTCGGGAATATTAAGCGAAACAGGTTCCAGACCTATGGTTACGTCCGTAATTTGACCTGGCTGCACCTCCACATCGATTAAAGAAGTGTCCTCATATCCTAAAAAGGAGACGCTCAGCTTATACTTCCCGGAATTCAACCCTTCGAGCAGGAAATACCCGTCGGGCGAACTCGTGGTACCAACACCCAATCCATCCAGTTCAATATGGACAAATGCCAGCGATTCTCCGCTCCGGGCATCTTGTACCTGCCCGCGAATAATACCATGAAGCAAGCCGGCAGGCGGAAACTGAGTTGTCGCAGTCTGCCCAACTGCTAAAGACAGGAGTCCAGTGGAAGTGCAAAGCAAAACCACAGTAAAAAATGAGTAAATTACAGAGAATTGCCGGCTCATGGAATTAGCGATACCAGGTGTTGACAAAGTTGAAATCCGCGGTGAAGTTAATCTCCTTCGATTCGCCTTCCACAAGGTCAAAGCTGAGTGGCGCAGGATAATTATACACCGGCACTACAGCGCCATTCGGGGTGCGAATCTTAATGACAACCCCATGGCTTACCTCTGTGGGATTACCCCAATGGACGCCGAGCGTAGCTGTTTTTTTACTTGGGTCGGTTACCCGGTCGTGGCGGAAGCCAAGTGCCAATGCGGAGTATGTTCCCGGTTCCAGTTCAAGCTCGTAGTTGTATATGGTTTTCCCGGGCACGTAGTCCAACACAAGGGGATTTTGGGAATTATAAGGTGCGCCGACAGCAAAGGTACCACCCGGCACATTAGGACCAAGTGCATTATCAGGAATAGCACCCCAACCAGCAAGAGGGTCGAGGGAAAATTTTGGAAAGATAGTGACCTGCACTTCACCACTGTCCCGCCAAACGCCCCAGGTATCCGGGTTTTGAATGGTAATCGTACCGAAAACTCTTGTCACAGAAGGTTCTTCCTCTTCACAAGCACTAAAAGTCATTACAGCAAGCAGTGAAACCGCCAAAAACAGAGGAAAAAAGAAAAATCTTTTCATGGTAAAGGTCAATTGAGGATGACAAAAAAAGCCGCCTTACAAAGCGACTTATTAATTAATGGTGCAAAACTATTCCGGGTATCGAAATCAATTTTCACGGAAATGTCAAAAATGGATTAACGGGTTTATTTCTTGCATTTGTGGTAAAATATGGTTTAATTTGAAATAGAATTCACATACAATACGCCCACTATGATGTTGTCCTTTGCCTGGAGAAATGTTTGGCGCAATCCGGTGCGCAGTATCGTAGTCATCGGCGCTATAGGTATTGGTGTCTGGGCGACGATATTCATGACCGGTTTTGCAACCGGTATGGCCAATGGCTACGTGGACAATACCGTAGCGAACATTGTGGCGCACCTCCAGATTCACCAGCCGGAATTTTTAAAAGATGAAGAGGTACAGTATGCCTTGCCGCGAGGAATAAGTGCCCACGAAATCGAAGATATGCCTGAAGTAAAGGCCGTCAGTGCGCGCACCATTGCCAACGGAATGATTGCCTCCAGCAAAGGCGCTCGCGGTATTCGAATCCGGGGAGTAATACCGGAGGCAGAAGAAAAAGTAAGTGGCATCGCAGACAAAATAGTGGAAGGAAATTACTTACTCGAAAATCAGCGCAATCCGGTATTAATTAGTTCGGCATTGGCTGAAAAGCTTGGGCTAAGATTGCGTTCAAGGCTGGTGCTTACCTTTCAGGATAAAAGCGGCGAAATCATTTCTTCGGCATTTCGGGTCAGTGGGATTTTCAAAACCAGCAACAAGGCATTCGACGAGAGTATCGCCTTTGTATTGCAAACAGATATTGCGGAGTTAATAGCTCCCGGCGAAGCCGGTTTTGCCCATGAAATAGCCATATTGGTTCATCAAACTGACCAGTTAGCCACATTTCAGCAAAAATTACAAAACACGTTTCCTAACCTGGCCATCCGAAGCTATGGGGAAATTGCTCCTGAACTAAAAATGTATGAATCCCAGATTGAATATGTTTCTTTCATATACCTCTTCATCATCATGCTGGCACTGGTATTCGGCATAATTAACACCATGCTGATGGCAGTATTGGAACGAGTCCGTGAATTAGGGATGCTGATGGCGGTAGGGATGAATAAAGCGCGGATATTTTTAATGATTGTATGGGAAACCTGTTTTCTCGGGCTCATTGGTGGGCCCTTGGGTTTGGCTCTTGGTGGTCTGACCATCGCCTGGCTTGGGCAATATGGAATCAGGTTATCCATGTTTTCAGAAAGCCTCAGAATGTATGGTATGTCGGAGGTCGTTTTTTTTCAGGTTGATCCGGCACTATACTGGCAGACGCCTATTGGCGTTGTGGTTACAGCCCTGCTTGCTTCCATTTATCCGGCATGGAAAGCCACCAGGCTCCGGCCGGTAGAAGCCATAAGAAAAATTTAGCCTATATCAATCCAGGTCAAAGACCCGAGGCTCCATGCCGTGGTGGATGGCCTCGTTAAAAAGTTGCCCTGCTTCCGCGATGGTTTGGGCAATTGGGATGTACTGCCAATTCAGCACGTCAATTGATTTTTGGTTGTTGTAGCCGATTTCCACTGAGGCGTGATAAACAGCCTCCCGGGTAATTTCGCCGGGCTGCCCGGTAAGGATAGATTGTATGCTGTTCCAGATGTGCGCCAGGGTCAAAAGCCAGCCCGGCGCAACAAATGCAGGACTTCGACGGGAAAGTGCACCTGCCAGCATGCGCATCACATCGAGAAAAGCCACATTTTCGGAAGACAGAATGAAGCGCTCCCCGCTGATGCCACTTTCCATGAGCCGTATGATGAAACGTGCAACGTCCCTGACATCCACAAAGCCATTTTTTCCTGGGGGGCAAATAGGAAAGTTTCTCCAAACCAATGGGAACACTTTAAGCGCGCCCTCATTCCAGCGACCGGCACCAAGAATAATGGAGGGATGTACTACACATACGTCCAGACCCTCAGCCGCCCCTCGCCATACTTCCATTTCAGCGTGATATTTGCTGACCGCATAATGTGACAATTCCTTTTTCCATACCCATGGGGTTTTCTCATCGGCCAAAAATCCTTCCTGAGGATATCCAACGGCGGCTATGGATCCTATGAATATCAGTTTTTTTACTCCCGCTTCAAGCGCTTCATTCACAATATTCGCCGTGCCTTGCACATTCACGGCCCGGATGCGCTGCTTGTCGGCAGGTTGGTAGGAAACAGCGGCGGCGCAGTGCAGTATGGTATGTACTCCTTCCATGGTCTCCTGGAGGGAGAACGGATCAAGCACGTCTCCTTCAATCCATTGTACTCTGTTGGCGGCTTCGCTAACCAGTTCCAGGGTACTCTGGGGGCGTTTCAGGGCACGCACATTGGTATATCCTTCCCTGATGAGATATCGAAGCAGATAAGACCCTACAAATCCCGTTCCGCCGGTGACGAGAACAGGAAGATTTTTTTCTTTTTCCATGGTCATGATCTCCAGCCGGCATAAACCGCACCTCCTACCGCGTTGCGCTCAGCACCTGTAACACTCGACAGGCAATTTGGCAAATGTTGCAGTCGCATAGTACCCATGAGCGCCATGAGCACCGCCTCTTTGAATGCGATAATATCGGGATTCGGCAATTCGAGTGTAATATTCGCAATAGGGCGGCAAGCCTCTGCGATTTGGTGCATTAAAAAAGTATTGAAGGCCCCACCGCCGGTGGCCAACAGGCGGTACTGCGGCAAATTCCAGCCTTCCTGTTGGATGATGCGTTCCAGGGCGCGGGCAGTTTGATAGGCAAGTTGCACGCATGCGGTGTGTAAGCGATCTTCCAGGGGGCCATCCCACGCCAGATAAACTGCTGTTTGAAGGGATTGCACCCAATCGTTCCCAAGGGACTTAGGGGGTGATGCATCGAAAAAGGGAAGCTGATTCATGGCTTCGAGTAGGGCCGGGATGGGTTTTCCACTGGCAGCGAGTTTACCTTTGTCGTCGTAAGGCAATCCGACTTCTTGTGCCAGCGCGTTCAGAATCTGGTTGGCACCGCCGATATCAAAAGCAATGAAGCGTTTACCATGGATGTTACAGGTGAGATTGGCAATTCCCCCGATATTGAGCATCAGGTCATAGGAGGGAAAAAGCATCCTGTCTGCAATAGGCGCAAGTGGAGCGCCCTGGCCCCCAAGGGCAATATCGCTGCTGCGGAAGTCACAAACTGTTGTATAGCCGGTGCGGGCAGCAATAGCGGCGCCATCGCCGATTTGAGTGGTGAATTTTTCCGAAGGAAAATGAAATAAAGTATGGCCATGGGAGGCAATCAAGTCAGGCTTCCACGCGGGGTGGCGTTCCAGGAAATCGTTTATGGCATCACCCATCCAATGGCCGAGCTCGGCATGAGCTTTTGCCATTTCGAAAGCCCCAGCCTGCGGCAGTTGCCGAAGGCGATCCTGCCAGGATTCAGGAAACGGAGCGGTTTCACCACCAAGCAGTTGCCATTTTAGGACATCGCCCTCCCTGAAGTCAAAAACGCAGACAGCAATATCCAGCCCATCCAGAGAAGAGCCTGACATTAGTCCAATGGCGGTGTAAGTCATAATCAGCAGGTTGCTTAAAGCGCCTCAAGGGGCAAATTTTACCAATTCAAAAACAAAGATAATCATTCCCCACCGATGTGGGCATGCAAACCAGGCATGTATCACGTCTCCCATTTCGGATATGGCCTGATTTTTTTTCCACATGTGTTTATTCACTTTTTTAAGATTACCTGCACCGAA
>CAYTNI010000015.1:0-19918 GCA_964439115.1 uncultured Saprospiraceae bacterium | reverse complement strand
TATGAACCAGCCACTATTTGCTCCCGAAAGGATATTTTGCAGGGTTGCCATATTGTAGCGAGCATCAACGCTCCGTCGGAACACGCCCTCGCCGCATTGCGTCCCGGCACCTTAGTCATTTCCCAATTTCAGTCTTACTTAGACACTGCGGTAGCCGAGAAGCTCAAGGGCATGCAGTTGCGCGCCTTTGGCATGGACGTCATTCCGCGTACCACGCTTGCTCAGTCCATGGACGTGCTTTCTTCCATGGCTTCCATTGCCGGCTACAAGGCGGTGTTGGATGCTGCAAGCCGCTTGCCGCGCTACCTTCCGATGATGATTACCGCCGCGGGAAGCATCAAACCCGCAAAGGTGCTGATTCTCGGAGCCGGAGTGGCAGGATTGCAGGCCATCGCTACCGCTCGTCGCCTGGGTGCTACTGTAGAAGTCTTTGATACCCGTCAGGCCGTAAAAGAGGAAGTACAAAGTCTCGGTGCAAAATTTGTAGAAGTTGCCGGCGCCAGGGATGACAGCGCAGCCGGTGGTTATGCGGTAGAACAAACAGAGGAATTTCTCCAGCGTCAGCGCGCGGAAGTCGCTGACCGCGCCTCCAAAGCAGATATCATCATTACCACCGCCCAGGTGCGCGGCCGGAAGGCTCCGATTTTGCTCACTAAAGAAACGGTAGAGCGGATGAAGCGAGGCTCGGTGGTAGTGGATCTTGCCGCTTCTACGGGAGGAAACTGCGAGTTGACCAAAGACAGGGAGGTGATTTCACATCATGGGGTGACCATTGTAGGCAACTCCGACCTGGCCTCAGAAATGCCCCAGGATGCCAGCTTTCTTTACGGAAATAACTTGTTGAATTTCATGAAGTTATTTGTAAAGAAAGGTGAAATTAATATTGATTTGGAAAACGAAATCATCCGCGGCGCATACCTTACAGCGTAAGATATGTGGAAAACCGTACATCATTCACTGTAAAAACGACTGGTTTTATGGAAGGTTTTATTCAGTTTTTTCAGGATAACCTCCTGTTAATTTACCTCTTGATATTTACCATAATCCTGGGTTTTGAGGTCATTTCCAAAGTGCCCACGGTTTTGCATACGCCGCTCATGTCTGGCGCCAATGCAATCAGCGGGGTGGTGGTGATAGGTGGCATCCTGCTCGTACGTCAATCCGGAGAGGGTGATGTACTTTCCCTATCCCTGGGTTTGGTAGCCATAGTTTTGGGTATGATCAATGCTGTCGGCGGTTTCGCAGTGACGGATCGCATGCTGGAAATGTTCAAGAAAAAGAAGAAGTAATTATGAACCTGCTATTTCTGTCCCAATTGGGATTTTTAATTGGCTCGGTGGCCTTTGTATGGGGGCTTAAACTGCTTAGCTCTCCTGATACCGCGCGTCGTGGCAATATGATTGCGAGTTTTGGGATGGCTGCCGCCATTATAGCCATTTTGCTCGAGCCCATGGAACGCGGTTCTGGCAATTATCCCTGGATTATCGGAGGTCTGGCAGTTGGCGCAGGGCTCGGCCTGCTGATGGCCTATAAGGTCAAAATGACCGGTATGCCACAAATGGTCTCCATCTTGAATGGCCTGGGCGGTGCATCGGCAGTAGTTATTGCCACAGTAGAAATGGCTCACTACTACGATGGGAGCCGACCCATGACAGAAAGCCAGGTCGTCATCCCGCTTGCTACTTTGCTGATTGGGGGTATCGCCTTCACGGGAAGTTTGCTCGCCTGGTGGAAACTGGAGGAATGGGTAAATGACAATGCCTTAACCCTGCCCAGGCACAATATCTTCAATATGGTGCTGCTGGCCGTTATTTTGGGAATGGGCGTTTGGGTGTATATGCAAGGAACTTCCGGCAGTATGATGTGGGCCATGATATTCATGGGTTTATGCCTTTTGTATGGATTTTCTTTTGTAATTCCGATTGGCGGCGCGGATATGCCGGTAGTGATTTCGCTGCTCAACTCTTTCTCCGGCTTATCGGCAGCAGCGGCCGGTCTGATTTACAACAGCCAGTTTATGCTCGTGGGGGGTATCCTCGTAGGTGCATCAGGCACCATCCTTACCTTGCTGATGTGTAATGCCATGAACCGCTCCTTATTGAATGTGCTCATTGGCGGCTTCGGCGGCAGCGCCGGGCCGGCCAAAGCTCAGAAAGGAGACCTCGTCATCCGCGAAGTGAGCATGAATGATGCTGCGATACAGCTCTTCTACTCCCAATCGGTAGTTTTTGTGCCGGGTTATGGCCTCGCCGTAGCACAGGCGCAAAAGGTCGTTAAAGAAGTGGATGAAATACTGGAAAAGAACGGTGTGGACGTCAAGTACGCCATCCACCCTGTGGCAGGCCGTATGCCCGGCCACATGAACGTGCTGCTGGCAGAGGCCGATGTGCCCTACCCTAAACTGCTCGATCTCGAAGAGGCCAATGAATTTATCGCCAACGCAGATGTAGCCGTTATCATTGGCGCCAACGACGTAGTGAACCCGGCAGCAGAAGATGACCCCTCCAGCCCTATTTACGGCATGCCGGTACTGCAGGTGTGGAAGGCCAAACACGTCATCGTGCTCAAGCGGAGTATGCGCTCCGGTTATGCAGGGATTGACAATATGCTGTTTTTCCATCAGCGCAATAAAATGCTTTTTGGAGATGCTAAAGAAACCCTCACCAAACTGGTATCTGAATTGAAGGGACTCTAAAGGTGCTTTCCTCTTTCAGAAGCGTTGGGCTTGATTTACAGGCTCAACGCTTTTTTTTAACATTCATTGAAACATTCACCTTCTGACTCAAAAAAATGAGGCATTATGCCACCCTCTGGTTTTGAGCAAATACCATGAAGGGTATCCGCAGGAATTATCCCATCTAAATATATTTAGTCCTGTTTGCTTAATCTTTGGGAAGCACATTAGCTCAAAACAACACAATTAACTGCAAAACAAAATTTTGCATCATTTTAACACTTCGCCGTCAAAGGAAATTTTGTAAAAAAAACAAGTCTCCTCCCACGATGGTCATACAGGCAGGGGCATAGCGTTAACATGACCATATTAAAGCCTTAGACCTACTGTAGCTACTACACTCCGGCCGTCTGAAGACCAGACGCCCTGGCCGGGATATCCTGTTGGCCGCTTGGTGAAATACTGTCTGTTAGTCAAATTATTGATTCCAAATTTAAAAATCATTTTGGGATGAACCCTCAAGGCCAGGTTCCAATCCCAAACACTATAAGAAGGCACTTTGCCCCTGGCGCCATTTACTGAAGGTGTAACTGTATTAAATGCATCGGAAAAGCTTTCTGAAACATAGCTGAACTGTAAGATGGAGTAAAAAATCTTATACGCCATCTGAAGTCCGCTTCTGCTTATCCATTTTGGCACTGTTTCCAGCGCATTCCCCTCCAGGTTCTGATTTTCCGAGCCGTTACGAGCCGATCCATTGAGGTAAAGCCCATTAAAAAAGGAGGATGCTGTAAATACTGAAAGCCGATAAGTATTCTGCTGTGCCAACAGATAGTCTGCGTAGCATTCAACGCCGATTGTCCTGGTATCTCCAATGTTTGTTTTGAGTACAAAAAACTGATTATTGGCATCTGTCACTACGAGAGATCCAATGCGGTTTTTATACAATAACTCAAAGACGTTGATATCATAACGGAGGCGGTTGAACAAAAAACCCTTTACGCCCAATTCAAAATTATGCCCCTTTGCGTCCTGTATATCTGGATTCGTCTGTTCTAAAATAGTCGCTGGAATAAGGTCGGAAAAAACTACAGGACGGTAAGCCTGAGACCATCCAACATAAACCTTGTTTTTGCCATTCAAATGATATTGACCGCTAAGGCCCAACAATGGAAACTGGTGAATAATATTCCGGGGGACTTCCTCATCAGGCAAGTAAGTAATACGGCCGGACATGCGGCTTTCCCCGTTTTCGAAACGCATACCTGCCGAAAGTTCGAGGCGTGGCGAAACCTGAATCAGGTTTTCAAGAAAAATGGCGAGATTTTCAGTTTTCATGTGAATTGAACGCCCCCAGAGAGAGTCTATGAGTGTGAGGTCAAAGCCCGTGCCGGTAGTCCCCTTGCCTTGTTGCCTGCGAAAAAGATTATTATGGATATATCTCACCCCAAAAATAAGCGTAGAATTTAATTGATGAAGCCGATAATCATGTTGCAACCGAGCTTCGGAGGTATAACTGTTGAATTGGTCAATATCAACTTGCCGAGGCAAATACTGAAGGGTGGCAGCCTGGATAGAATCAATAGCATCTGCGAATCCTATAAACTGTACACTGCTACGACTTCCCAAAACTGCCGAACTTGTGGAAATGATTCTGGTGTTGGGGCTGATGCTCCAGTCCAAAGTTATGGAGGGTACATAGATATCCGGACTGAAATAATTTCTGCTTCGGGTGGATTGCCGTGGGTTTTCATAAAACATGGCATCTGTGAGAGGGCCCGGCACCTGATAGACATATTGACTCCGGCCAATTTCTGCCCGGGCACTGAATTTGTGCGAAACATCCCACTGCACACTCGCATACTGCGCCTGTGCATCGGAACGGGCGTTTGCCCGATACCCTTCTGAGTTTCGTTTGTGATAATAAGCATAATATGAAAACTTCCCCTTTTTACCCCCAAATGCCTGAAAGGAACTCACCAAGCCGTAAGAGCCAATGGTATTAAGACTTTCAAAACCCACTACCCTGGAGGTGTCGCCACGCTTGATATTGTAGTTTACCATACCCCCAAATTGTGCACCATACTGCAAAGCGGCAGTACCTCTAATGACCTCAATACGCTGGATTGCTTCCATTGGTGGGCTGTAGTGGCTGGCCGGGTAGGCGTAAATATCCGAATTGGTCATCACCCCGTTTTGTCGAACGTTGTACTCCCAACTCCGGTGCGGATCGAGACCTCTGGTGGAAATATTGACCTGATTCCCGGAACCATCCATGTCATACACAAAAGCTCCGGGAACCTTGGCAAAGATTTGGCGGCCTGTCTTTTCAGCAAGGTTAGCGGGAAGATCCTGTACCATGATGACCTCATGCTTTTTTCCCGCCGTTATGAAACCTGATTGAACGCTTTCCAACTGCCTCACCTCCTCAATGGGAAAACGGTATCCTTTAACAGTTATGGCTTGAATTTCCTTGACCAGGGTGGTATCATTTTCTTGTGCTAATAATGTACTGCCAATACATAAACTCAATAAAAAAATGGCAAAAAAATTCTGCAACATGGTTGACGAAGGCTTTAGCCGATGCATTAATTGAATCGGCTCTATTTCCAAAGTTAATCCAAAACAATTAATTTTTCTACTTTTGAAGAGAAAAATGGCTTTCCGAAATGCCTTTTCTCGAAAATAAATATCCAACTATGCAAGCTTTTACCCCGAAAAAAACAGCATATCAGCCCCCCATGCTTACATCTGCTAAAATAAATCCCTTTCAGCCCAAAGCCACTACACAACAAAACTTTATCCCTATTCCATCCTCGCATTATTTACACCATACCCTTTCTTCGTGTATTTTTGCCCCTGTTAATATGCGCAATACATGAATTACCTGCTCTACCAATGGGAAGTCCCGATTGAAAAACGCGATATCCTCCTTGCTTTCCTCGGCGAACTGCCTTTCGAAGTTTTCGAAGAAACCGAAAACGGCATCGCCGCCTATCTCCCCGAATCCGAAGAAAGCCAGGATACCGATGAGGCGGCTATTGAATTGGCGCAACGACTTGATTGCACCTTCGAAAAGACCCTCCTCCCCACTCAAAATTGGAACGCCCTTTGGGAAAGCAACTTTCAACCCGTCATCGTAGATAATTTCTGCGGCATTCGCGCCGAATTTCACGACCACATACCCAATGTCCGTTTCGAACTTGTCATCCAGCCGCGCATGGCTTTCGGTACCGGCCACCACGCTACCACCGAAATGATGATCCGCGCCATGCAAACATTCGACTTTCAAGGTAAATCCACCCTCGACTACGGCTGCGGCACCGGAATCCTGGCTATCCTGGCCGGCAAACTCGGCGCCAACCCCATAGACGCGGTGGACATCGAAACGGAATCATGGGAAAATACCCTGCAAAATGCCGAACGGAATGGCGTCCAGTCCATCAAGGCATATTGCGGAGAGCTACAAGCCGTCCCTTTAGCAAAATACCATTTCATCCTGGCCAATATCAACCGGAATGTGCTGCTGCAAACCATGGCCGATATGGCACAAAGGCTGGAACCTGACGGCATTCTCCTCCTGTCCGGCATTCTCCAAAGTGATATTGCCCTCATTGTAGAGGCCGCCGCAGCCGTTGGCCTCTCTCCTTTCCAAACGCTACAACAAGCCGACTGGGCCTGCATGGCCTTAAAGCGGTAATAATTACCCATCAACTGCGTTTTCTTTTGGAGGATGGAATATGAATCGAGCTGCAGGCGATGGAATAGCTATGGCAATATCGGTTTTACCCCGGGTAGTCGCCATCGCCAAAATAAACGGCTGATGTGGCAAAAGCAATCGGGAGAGTGTTTTCATTCAATCGCTGATTTGATTACAAGTATGGCCGAATCCAAAACATATACACTGGAGTTGCGGCAAACCATCTCGATGACGGAATACCTCTACTCTGCCACAGAAGCGCCCGGCCATGGCAGATGACCTAGTTAACCCAATACAATACCCTCCATCCACTTTTTTGGTACATTTAACACTCAATTGTTCCGAAATTTGCCACTACAACAGGCACAAATGCGTTTTGCTAAAAAATTTCCGGCCATGAATCGTTTCTTTTTACTGCTTTGTTTGGTTTTTCTTACCGCCATTTCTGCACTTTACGCTCAACGACCAAGCAGTTTTTCCGACAACCCCGGGGAATTCACCGCTCAGCTTCAGGCTTTTATGACCGAAGGCAAGCAGACCGCGCTGGAAGAGTCCTTTAAAGCTTTCGAGGCCGCGCTTGCCGGCGGAGCATACCCAGCGGAGTCCTTTCAGCTCATCCATCGCAGCTCCAACGCCATGCTCACCAAAAGGCTCTCGGCAGCCCCCTATTTCAAATCCTATCTGGACGCCCTGCTGGCCGTACTTAAATCAGAAAACCCACCCCAGCGCATTCAGGATTTTCACCGCATCCTGGAGGCCATGCTCGCCGAATCGGACTTGAACAACAACGACCTCCTCCAATTTATGGATTTTGCCGCCCCATTCTTTGAACGCCGCGCCCTGCGCGATCCTCAACTCGGTACTTCCTGGTACACCCTGAGCGATACCTACCGCCTGCGCTACGAAAACAAAAAGCCGACCGTGGTAATCGAGAAAACTAAGCTCATGGCCACCAGAAATACCGATACCATCTATATCAATGAAACCTCCGGCATCCTTTACCCTCTCGAAAACCTCTGGAAAGGACAGGGAGGGCGCGTCAACTGGGAGCGACAAGGCCTGAATGATGTCTATGTACTGCTCGACGAATATTCGCTCGAGGTCAATAAAGGTCTCTACGAAGTACCCAAAGTGCGATTCTTTTACCCGCTGTTTTTAGGCCCCCAACCCGTAGAGGGTAAATTTTCCGATAAGCTCATCGCCGGAGAGGATGCTACCGTGGGTTCCTATCCCCGTTTCGAATCCGCCCAACCCATCGCCCAAATCCAGAACGTGGGTAAAGGCGTCACTTTTTCTGGCTGGTTTCGACTGTATGGCCAAACAGTATATGGTTTTGGCACTCGGGAAACCCCGGCCGTGATGCAAATTTTCAACACCAGTCAACAACTGCTGTACCAAGGCCAGGGCACCCTGTTTACCATCAAACGGGACGAATTGGTCACCGGTGAACGCGTACAATCCGCCCTGTTTTTCGGCAAGGATACACTCCTGCATCCCTCCGTCAATATTCGGTATCAAATTCCGCTGAACCTCCTACAATTGTCAAGAGGTCAATTTGGAAGCGACCGGAACCCCTTCTTCAGCACCCAGCACCGGCTCAGCATCGAAGTGGACCGGCTGAGCGCCTATTTTGAACGCGACTCCATCTATTTTGGCGAAAAATCCATCGCCAACACCTTTAAAAAAGACGTCTTCTTCGAATCGCTGCACTTTTTTAAAAAGGCCGACTACCAGCGCATTCAAAGTATTGCCTCCCAAAACCCGCTGATGGTAATGAGAGCATTGGCAGAACGCGAAGGCCGATGGATCAATGCCGATATGCTGGCCAGAGCCATTGACCCTAAGTTTTCCTCAGACAATATTCAAACCCTGCTGAATGATCTTGTCGGACAAGGATTTATCCAATACGACACAGAACGTCAATTAGTCGAAATCAAGGACAAAGTCTATCACTACGTCAATGCAGATGCCGGTAAAGCAGATTATGACCTCCTCAGGATTGAATCCAACTATGAGGAGGGCCCCAATGCGGCCATGAATATGCGCAATGGCAATATCCTGATGCGCGGCGTGGATAAGGTGGAGTTCAGCTACAGGCAACGCGTGGCGCTTAAACCCGACAGCAGCAGGATTGTCCTGAGGGCAGATCGCGGCATGGAGTTTGACGGGCGGCTCTTTGCCGGCTACACCCTCATGGAAGGCAACAAATTCAGATTCGATTACAAAAAGTTTCTCGTCCATCTCGACTCGATAAGTTATTTAGACTTCTTTCTCCCCACCGGCACTTTTGATGAAAACCGGAACCCGGAAGCCTTCGGCATACAATCGCGCATTGAAAAGCTGAAAGGCGCCCTGCTCATCGATGCCCCCGGCAATAAGAGTGGCAAAGACAATATCGCCATGTTCCCCTCCATAGAAATCAAAAGCCCATCCTTCGTGTATTACGACTACCCCGAAATTCAGGAGGGCATCTATGTACGCGATTCCTTTTATTTTGAACTGGCGCCGTTTAGTTTCCAACATGCGGATGCCATCTCAGCCAAAGACCTGATATTCAAAGGCGTACTTTATTCTTCGGATATTTTGCCACCGCTACAGGAGGTAATCTCCCTGCAGGAAGACCGCTCCTTAGGTTTCAACACCTCTACGCCGGAGGGCGGCCTGCCGGTGTATCAGTCCAAGGGCCGTTACAGCGGTGCTCTTTCTCTCAGCCATAAGGGCTTGCTCGGCCAGGGCAACCTCTCTTATCTCGGTGCAAGCGTAAATGCACGTGATGTGGTGTTCAAACCCGAAGAGCTTAATGCCAAAGCCGACCGATTTGACCTGGAGGAAGCCCGAAATGGCCCGATACAAACCCCTCAGGTGCGCGGCGAACAGGTAGCCATTCAATGGCGCCCTTATCGCGATAGCTTGTATGTTCGCTCCGAAACAGCACCTTTCGCCCTGTTTAAAGATGACAATCACACCCTGGAGGGAACCCTCATTCTCACCCCCGGCGGTCTGAAAGGTAATGGAACCCTCTCCTGGGATAAGGCCAACCTCAGTTCAAACCAACTCACCTTTGGCGCTTATTCCACCACCTCCGACACCTCTACTGTACAAATCAAAACTCAGGGCGTGGAAGGGGTTGCCCTTCGCACGCAAAACGTGCAAAGCGACGTGGACTACGAACGAAAAACCGGCCTTTTCAAGGCCAATAACCCCGGCGACTTCACCGATTTCCCCTTTAATCAATACCAAACCAGCCTCAGTACCTACACCTGGGATATGGAGGCCGGAAAAATCCGCTTCGATGCGGAGCCAAACCGAAAAGGCCGGTTCAGATCCATCCATCCCGACCAGGACAGCCTTTCCTTCGAAGGAAATACAGCAGTCTATGACCTGATTACCAATGAACTGGCCATTACCGAGGTGCCTGTAATTCTAAGTGCAGATGCCTTTATCTACCCTGATTCAGGACTGGTGTCCATCGAATCCGGTGGCGATATGCGCCCGCTCCAAAACGCCCGAATTATAGCCGACACCCTCAACAAAAACCACGTTATCAACCGCGCTACCGTACAAATCCGGGGCAAACGCTTCTATCAGGCTGATGGATACTACGAATATAATATCGGTGCACGCGAACAGGAAATCCACTTCCAGAATATCGTCGGCCAACCCGTCGGCAAAGGTAAAATGTCAGAAAAACCGGCAGTGACACGCGCCAACGGAGAGGTCAGCCCGGATATGAATTTCTTTATTGACCACAAAACCTCCTTCAAAGGCACCATCTCCCTGAATGCAGAGTCGAAAGCGCTAAAATTTGATGGATTCGCCAAGCTCGAGGCAGAAAAACTGCCCTGGCCTGAATGGTTCTCCATCAGTTGTGAAGCCGATAAAGACAACCTCATCGTACCTTACGACACCCCAAAAAGTGAAAACGGCGATCCTCTGCGCACCGGCCTTTACTTAGGCAAGGAGGATGCAAGGGTATATCCCTTAGTGATGCAAACCCCCAAGCTTCGCAAAGATCGCGACATCTTCCCCGCCACCGGCTACTTCCGGTACGATAAAACCAAGGATCAGTATTATTTTGGCGACTCAGTGCGGATTTTCAATGCCGGCGTTCGCGGCAATATCTTTACCTTCAAAAATTTTGACGGCAGTGTGGAGGCTGACGGACGCTTTAAAATAGGCTCGGCTTTAAAATATATCACCGTAGATGCGGCTGGGTTCGCAAAGGGCAAATTTCCCCCACCACCAACAGGAGATGTCATGCTGGAAGAGGACACCACAGCGGCCGTCATTCAGGAGGTACCCGTGCGTGCTGAACTGATGACCGGCATTAAAATGACGGTTCCCGACCAGCTCGCAAGAATCATGATCAACGATTTCAAGGCTTCCGATTTTTCGGCTTCCCCTATCGTTTTCCTGACAGACCTGGACTACTACCGCCGCGCCGCCACCCAATTGTTTCCCGAAGACAAGGACATCAACGAAGCCATCAGCGGACTGAGTTCAGGATACCTCGATATTCCCAAACGGGTCAATCCCTATACTTTTCTGTTCAGCCGCCTCAAGTTGAAATGGGACCAGGAGTATCAGTCGTTTATTACCACCGAACCCAACTCCGGCCTGGTATCCATTGCCGGAGAGAATATCAATCGCGTAGTGCCTTGCATGGTGGAGTTCAGAATGCCCTCGAATGACGACGATAGACTCTATATCTATATCAAATCCCCTTCAGGCCAGTTTTATTTCTTTGGGTTCAAGCAGGGCATCCTCAATGTCACCTCCGACAATCCGGAATTTATGAGCGCCCTGGCGGGAATGAAAAGCAAGGACCTCGTCCTGAAGATGCCGGACGGAGAGAACTACGAAATTCAACCGCTCGAAGAGACGGAAGCGCAGCGCTTCGTCCGGCGCATTCAGGCCGCAAAGAAATGACGTGATTAACGGGTAAACAGCAACTCACGGGTTTTGGTGAGTGGCCAGACTTCGTCGTCCACCATCAATTCCAGTTTGTCGCAGTGGTATTTGATTTTTTCGAAAAAGGGCTTCACCCGATTGCAATATGCCTCGGCTTTAGCGTCTGCATGGTCGAGTTTGTTGGCTTTTTTACGCTCCTCGATCATTTCGTCCACATAAGCCTGAATTTTTTCCATGTGGCCGGAAATTTCCTTGATCAGCTCGATTTGCTGAGCAGCAAATTGTGTATAGTCCTGGCCGAAAATTTCCTTTAGCCCCCGCGCATTTTGAATCAGGGTATTCTGGTAGGCAATAGCCGTAGGAAGAATATGATTTTTAGCGATATCACCGAGAATTCGACCTTCAATCTGTATTCGCTTGGTATATTCCTCCAGTTCAATTTCGTAGCGGGCTTCTACTTCCACCTTATTCATCACCTTGTGTGCTTCAAACAGGTCGATGGTCGGCTTGGCGATTTGAACCTTCAGCGCTTCCGGGGTGGTTTTGAAATTGGATAAACCGCGGCGCGCCGCTTCCTCTACCCAGGCGTCGCTGTAGCCGTCGCCCTCAAAGCGGATATTTTTGGAAGCCTTGATGTACTCCCGTAACACATTAAAGATGGCATCATCCTTTTTCAGCCCTTTGTCAATCAGGGCATCCACATCGCGCTTGAATTTGCATAGTGTTTCGGCTACAATCGTATTGAGCACCATCATAGGCTTGGCGCAATTCGCGGAGGAACCTACCGCGCGGAATTCGAACTTATTTCCAGTGAACGCAAATGGGGAAGTACGATTGCGGTCGGTATTGTCGAGCAGGATTTCCGGAATTTTGCCTACGACGTTGAGTTTCAGCTCGGTTTTTTCTTCAGGGGAGAGATTGCCATCTGTCACCTGCTCGAGTTCTTCCAATACACCTGCGAGCTGTTGGCCGACAAATACGGACACAATCGCCGGCGGTGCTTCGTTGGCGCCAAGGCGATGGTCATTGCCGGCCGAGGCAATGGCGGCGCGGAGCAGATTGGCGTAATCGTGTACGGCTTTAATGGTATTGACGAAGAAGGTGAGGAACATGAGGTTGCTCTTGGGCGTTTTGCCCGGGCTGAGCAAATTGACGCCTGTATCCGTAGCAAGTGACCAGTTGTTGTGCTTCCCGGAACCGTTGATACCGGCCAGGGGTTTTTCATGCAGCAACACCTTAAAATCATGGCGTGCCGCCACTTTGGCCATGAGATCCATCAGCAGGGTGTTATGATCCACGGCGAGATTGGCCTCTTCAAAAAGTGGAGCTACTTCAAACTGGTTGGGCGCCACTTCATTGTGCCGTGTTTTCACTGGGATACCCAATTTGATGCACTCAATTTCGAGGTCGCGCATGAAAGCAAGGGCACGCTCAGGGATGGAGCCGAAGTAGTGGTCGTCGAGCTGCTGCCCCTTGGCCGCCTGATGTCCGAGCAAAAGACGACCCGACATGGTCAGATCCTGGCGGGAAGCGGCGAGTGCGGCATCCACTAAAAAATACTCCTGTTCCCATCCCAAAGTGCAAATGACCTTATTGACATTTTTATCAAAATAGCGCGCCACCTCGGTAGCAGCGTGATCCACAGCCTGAAGGGCGCGGAGCAGTGGCGTCTTATTGTCGAGCGCCTCGCCTGTGTAGGATACAAAAATGGTAGGGATGCAAAGGGTGGTGCCTATGACGAACGCCGGGGAAGTGGGATCCCATGCAGTGTATCCACGAGCTTCAAAAGTGTTGCGGATACCGCCGCTGGGGAAGCTGGAGGCGTCGGGCTCCTGCTGTACGAGCTGGCCGCCGTCGAATTTGTCAATGGCAGAACCATCGCCGGTAGGCTCGAAAAACGCATCGTGCTTTTCGGCAGAAACACCCGTGAGCGGCTGGAACCAGTGCGTGTAGTGGGTTGCACCTTTGGACATGGCCCATGCCTTCATGCCGGCCGCAACCTGATCGGCAATTTTGCGATCAATGCGCTCGCCCAGGTTGATGGCCGCCAGAACAGCCTGGTAAGCTTCCTTCGGCATGTAGTGCTTGGCAGTTGCCGTATTGAATACGTTGGCGCCATACAGTTCGGAACGCCTCATATTGGGTTCAACAACCGTAACAGGCTTGCGACGAAGGGTTTCCTCAAGCGCTTTGAATCGAATGAATGCCATGACAATGTGATTTGGTGAAAAACAGCGCAAAGATATAATTTTATTATTTTTTGATAATAAGAATAAAAAATAAAGGGGGTCAATTTAAAAAAATAAGATTCAAACAGACATATACCCCCAAAAAATAAGGGGTGCAATCATAAATTACCAAAAACTATTTTTTGTCTCTCTATGGCATTATCCTGCCTGCGATTAAGATTAATAAAGGATTGGTAGCCACAAACACCTATTTTCACCGGCGAAAAGTTCGTTTGATGAAATCATTATTGGTATTGATGTTAATAGGTGTAATCCTATCGGGCTGCAAAGAAGATGCTCGAGAATTACCGCACCTGAAGGAGGATTTTATCAGGGCGGTGGATATTTCTGCATTTCCGGAGATAGAATCATCTAATCCTGTTTTTCGGAACTTAAATGCTCAACCAGACAGTTTCCTCAGCATCCTGAAAATTGCCGGCGTAAATACCATCAGGTTGCGCTTATGGGTAAATCCCGTAAGTGGCCGAAGCGGATTAGAGGAGGTGACTGTGTTTTCCCGGCGATTGAAGGAGATGGGGTTCAGCATTTGGATTTCGGTACATTATTCAGACACCTGGGCGGATCCCGGGCAACAAGAAATACCCCGTGCCTGGCAAAACTTACCTTATACCGCATTGAAAGACAGCCTGAAACAATACACCGGCAGGGTGGTGGAACAAATTAGGCCGGAGTATATTCAAATAGGCAATGAAATCAATTCAGGCTTTTTGCATCCCTTCGGAAACAGATTTCAGGAGCCGGAGCAATTTCTCGAATTACTGACCCTTGCAGCACAAACAATTCGAACGGCTCATCCCGATACAAAAATAATGATGCACTATGCCGGCACGGAGGGCGCGATGGCATTTTTTGAACAGACCCAATTGTTGGATTATGACATTATTGCGCTATCCTATTACCCGATATGGCATGGTAAGTCCCTGCAAAACTTAAAAGAAACGCTGAGCGCCCTATCCGGCACCTTTCAAAAGGAAGTAGCGATTGCCGAGACCGCCTATCCTTTTACCTTGTCATGGAATGATTGGACCAATAATATCGTGGGGCTGGAGTCGCAGTTGATATTGCCGGATTATCCACCTACCCCGGAGGGGCAGAGTGATTTCTTGCATGCCATTCGCCAGATAGTAGCATCTACAAACCGCGGCATAGGCTTTTGTTATTGGGGCGCAGAATGGATTGCCTGGAAAGGCCCTCAGGCTACCGATGGCTCGTCGTGGGAAAATCAGGCTTTATTTAATTTCCAAAATACGGCTTTGCCCGCACTGACCGCTTTTAATCCGAAATAATCTGCCGCCACAAGCAGAAAACCAGGTGAATTGCACGCCGTTCGGGTCGCTCTCCTTACCTTTGCACTTCTAAAAAGCAGTAAATCATGGAAGTCGGCACGCGGGTCGAATTGCGCAACCTCAAATACAAAGACTATATCGGACTAAAAGACGCCATGGTACAGGCCTACTCCGGCCTTGGCGGCATGGTGTGGGAAGAACCTTCCATTAAAAAACTGCTCAAAATTTTCCCTGAAGGGCAATTGTGCGTCATCGTGGACGATAAAGTAGTGGCAGCAGCACTTTCCATTATTGTGGACTATAAGAGATTTGGCGATAACCATACCTATCGCGATATCACTGCCAATGAGACCTTTGAAACCCACGCCTCCAAAGGCGATGTACTCTACGGAATAGAGCTCTTCGTTCACCCCCACTACAGAGGTATGCGCCTCGGAAGGCGGCTCTACGATGCCAGAAAGGAGCTTTGCGAAAATCTCAACCTCCGGGCCATCATGGTGGGTGGTCGCATCCCCAACTACAAACTGTACTCGGAAGAGCTCAGCCCCAGAGAATACATCACCAAGGTAAAACGCAAGGAAATCTATGATCCGACGCTGACTTTTCAATTGTCCAATGATTTCCACGTCAAGAAGATTCTTCGCAAATACCTGCCCGGTGATACGGAGTCAAAAGAGTATGCAACCCTGCTCCAATGGGACAATATCTACTACCAGGAAGCGGAGGTGCTAATCAATGCGCCCAAGCAGGTAGTACGCCTCGGATTGGTGCAATGGCAAATGCGGCTTTTCGCCAATTTCGATGCGCTGGTGCAACAGGTGGAATATTTTGTGGACAGCATTAGCAGTTATAAATCCGACTTCATTCTCTTCCCGGAGTTTTTCAATGCGCCCCTGATGGCGGATTTCAACCATCTCGACGAGCCTGTGGCCATCCGGGAACTGGCAAAATTCTCAGAGCCGCTCCGCTTGAAATTCATGGAAATGGCGCTTGCCTACAACGTCAATATCATCACCGGCAGCATGCCGGTAGTCGAAAAAGGCAAACTACTAAACGTATCCTACCTTTGTCGCAGAGACGGAAGCTGGGACAGCTACTACAAAATCCATCCCACACCCTCCGAAGTTAGCGCCTGGGGCATGGTGGGCGGCAACAAACTCCGAGCTTTTGATACCGATAGCGGCAGAATCGGCATTCTGGTGTGCTACGACGTAGAATTCCCGGAGCTGGCGCGCATTTATGCCGAACAAGGCGTTCAAATTTTATTCGTGCCCTTTTTTACCGATACGCAAAACGGATACAATCGCGTACGCCTTTGCTCCATGGCCCGCGCCGTAGAAAACGAGTGCTACGTCGCCATCGCAGGATGCGTGGGTAACCTCCCGCAGGTAAATAATATGGACATCAATTTTGCGCAATCGGCTATTTTTACCCCTTCAGACTTTCAGTTCCCCACCAATGCCGTCACCGCAGAGGCTACCCCCAATACGGAGATGACCATCATCGCGGATGTGAACCTCGAATTGTTGCTGGAATTACACCAGTTTGGCAGCGTCCAAAACCTAAAAGACCGCCGCAAGGATCTCTACGAGGTGGTTTATAAAAAACGTCGCCAAAAAAAAGCCGGAACCTGATTCCTAACTTTGCCGCAACCTTACCACTCATGATAAAAGCCTGTATTTTTGATCTCGACGGCGTAATTGTGGATACCGCCAAATACCACTTTATAGCCTGGCGCCGATTAGCCAACACCCTGGGGTTCGACTTTTCCGAAGCGGAAAATGAACAACTCAAAGGCATCAGCCGCATGGAATCCTTAGATATCATCCTGAGCTGGGGAGGCATAGCCCTTCCGCAAGCGGAAAAAGAAGCACTCGCTGCACAAAAAAACGAATGGTATAAGGAACTCATCCAACACATGCAACCCGATGAAATCCTTCCCGGAGTTATCGCATTCCTTAAAGACCTTGAAGAGCGCGGCATACGGATTGCGCTGGGGTCGGCCAGTAAAAATGCGGAGGAGGTTATTCACAGCGTGGGGCTGAGCGAAACTTTCGATGTCATTGTGGATGGCCGCCAAACCACGCGAAGTAAACCCGACCCGGAGGTATTTCTGCTGGCAGCAAAAGCGCTGGGCTTTTCCCCCGCTGAATGTATCGTATTTGAAGATGCGGAGAGCGGTATCGCTGCAGCACTTCAGGGTGGCTTTCTCGCCGTCGGCGTGGGTAGCTCCGAGGTGCTCGGCAAAGCCCATGCCGTCATTCCCGGATTCGCCGGGCTCACGCTCGATACCATCCCCTGGAGTCGGTAGTCATTTTTTTAATCAGACAAATTCCGAATGATGAAAAATTATATCCAACATCACGAATGGCAAATTATTGAAGAAGGATTCAATCCCGCACATAACCGCATTTCGGAAAGCCTCTGTTCAATCGGCAACGGCCGTATGGGGCAGCGCGCCAACTTCGAAGAGCGCTACAGCGGTGACACGCTTCCCGGCAATTATGTGGCCGGTATATACTATCCCGATAAAACCCGCGTCGGCTGGTGGAAAAACGGCTACCCCGAGTATTTTGCCAAGGTGCTCAACGCGCCCAATTGGATAGGCATCGATATTGCCTTTGACGGCCAGCCCTTCGATCTCGCACTTTGTACTATCGAATCTTTCCGCCGCGTGCTGGATATGCAAAAAGGCACCCTGGAACGATATGTCACCGCGCAGTTGCCCGATGGCCGCCGCCTGGAAGTTGCCTCCTGCCGCTTTTGCAGTATCGCCGATGACGAAACCGGAGCCATTGAGTACAGGATAAAGCCGCTTAATTTTTCCGGCACCCTCTCCATCACCTCCTATATTGATGCCAATGTCATCAATCAAGACTCCAACTATGGAGAGAAATTCTGGGTGGAAATTGAAACCAAAACCAAGCGCAGTCAGGCCTATGTGACCGCTGAAACCAAGAAAACGGAATTCCAGGTATGTACCGGCATGCGCTTCTCCATTTTCCACAATGGCTCAAAAGTCAATTTCGACTCTCAGCCTGTCCACAAGGAAAAGTACGCCGGGCGCACTGTGGATATCAAATGCGAAAAAGGTAAGGAAACCGTCATTTACAAATATGCCGGCGTGGTGTCTTCCCTCAACTATCCCAAAGAAGACCTCATGGAGCGCTGCCACGATGCGGTTAAACGCGCCTATGAAACGGGATTCGAAGCCATGAAGGAAGCGCAGGCCAATGCCTGGGCCGAAAAATGGGAAGAAGCTGATATCCGCATCCAGGGCGATATAGCCGCTCAGCAGGGCATCCGCTTCAACATCTTTCAACTCTATCAAACCTATACCGGCCAGGATGAGCGCCTCAATATCGGACCCAAAGGGTTTACCGGTGAAAAATACGGCGGCAGCACCTACTGGGATACCGAGGCGTATTGCCTGCCCTTTTACCTCGCTACTGCCGACCAGCATGTAGCGCGCAACCTGTTGGTATATCGGTACCGCCATCTGGAGAAAGCCATCGAAAATGCAGCCAAACTCGGATTCTCCCAAGGAGCCGCCCTCTATCCCATGGTCACCATGAACGGGGAAGAGTGCCACAACGAATGGGAAATTACTTTTGAGGAAATCCATCGCAATGGCGCTATCGCTTATGCGATTTACGATTACGTGCGTTACACCGGAGAACGACAGTATTTGTTCGAGTATGGCGCTGAGGTGCTCCTCGGCATCGCGCGCTTCTGGGCACAACGGGTACACTTCTCCAAGCCTAAGCAAAAATACGTCATGCATGGCGTCACCGGCCCCAATGAATATGAAAACAACGTCAACAACAACTGGTACACCAACTATATCGCCGCCTGGTGCCTGAAATATGCCTCAGAAACCCTTGAGGCTATGAAGGCCGAAGCTCCCTCCCGCTACGCTGAACTCAGGGACAAAACAGGTTTTGATGAGGCCAAAGAACCCGCCCAATGGGGACATATTGCAGAAAATATGTTCTTCCCATACGACGAATCCCTTGGCGTTTTCCTGCAGCAGGATGGATTCCTCGACAAAGACATCATGCCGGTGAACGATATCCCTGCCGGACAGCGCCCCATCAACCAGAATTGGTCATGGGATCGAATCCTGCGCTCCTGCTTCATCAAACAGGCCGATGTGCTTCAAGGACTTTACTTCTTTGAAGATCATTTTTCTGATGAGGTCATACGCCGGAATTTTGATTTTTATGAACCCCTCACCGTCCACGAGTCGTCCTTATCTCCCTGTGTGCATGTCATTCTGGCCGCTAAGCTTGGCAAACCGGAAAAAGCCTATGAGATGTACCTCCGCACTGCACGCTTAGACCTCGACGACTACAACAACGACACCGAAGATGGCTGCCACACCACGAGTATGGCCGGCACCTGGATGTCGCTGGTAAAAGGATTCGGCGGTATGCGCGTGTACCAGGATACCTTGCATTTCAGCCCCATGATACCCCCACAGTGGCAATCCTACGACTTCAAAATCAGATTCCGCGGCGCTGTAGTTAAAGTGGTGGTCAGCAAGGAGCAGACAAGCGTACACAACTTGTCGGAGCAAAACCTGTTAATCAAAATTCACGGAACTGCGTTTAATGTAGAAGCGGGTCAAACGATTCACACCTCTACACGTCATTTTTAAACTCACAACCTGTTCGTCCAATCATGAAAAAACTGCACGTTCTATTTGGTCTGGCAACTGTAATGTTTCTGTTTTCCTGCAAGCCCGACCCTAAAACCGGCAACGCGAGCGCCCCTGCCGCCAACAATCCCGTAAACGTGGAAGCCTGGGCAGAGCCGGCCGAACCGGCAGAAAGCAACCGGGAAACCGCCCTCCTCACCAAGGATTTTTGGGTGTTCGAGTATTATGTCATTCCCGGCAACCCCGAGCAGAGCTTGCTCAATCGAGGTATTTGGTACAACTTTGACATGAACGGCACCTTTGAATACGGCCACTGGGAAGAATACCTTGGCAAGGGTACCTGGAAACTCATTTACGACAGCAACCTCGAGGGAAGACCCAAAATCCCCGGGGTGACCAGTATTCCTGTTCTCGTGGTGGATTCCGAAACAGATAACG
>CAYTNI010000014.1:0-19973 GCA_964439115.1 uncultured Saprospiraceae bacterium | reverse complement strand
AGGAGAGATTAGCGAATCATGCCATGGGCAGCCCCACAATTAGTAACAGGATTGTGCCCTCAACCTACAAATTTCACTACCTCCTCAAAAACCCGGTCTCCGGTAAAGCCGAATTTTTCATCCAATACTTTGAAAGGGGCGGAATATCCGAAGTGCTGAAGCCCAAAGACCTTCCCGCGTGCTCCTGCAAGACCCTGCAACGCAATCGGCAACCCGGCAGTTAGACCAAAAACAGGCACATTACCCGGTAGTACGCTGCGCTGGTATTTCAATGTCTGCGTCCGGAAGAGTCCTTCTGAGGGTGCAGAAACGATGCGTACTTTCATGCCGCGTTCCTGTCGGAGGCGGGCAGCTCCGGCTACCAGGGTGGCCACTTCCGATCCATTGGCGAGCAGTATCACATCCGGTTTCCCATCACAATCTTCTACAATATAGGCGCCTTTTGCGGCATTAGCGGCATCTGCCATCCGGTTGCCTGGCAAATCCTGGACATTTTGGCGGGTTAGAATCAAGCCGGAGGGGCTGTGGCGATTTTCCAATGCCAATTTCCAGCAGGCGAGGGTTTCCGGACCATCTGCGGGGCGGAGCGCCAGAAAACTGTTTCTGCCGGAGTGATTTTTGAGCTGTTCCATCAGTCTGATCTGGGCTTCCTGCTCCACCGGCTGATGGGTAGGGCCGTCCTCTCCCACCCTGAACGCATCATGAGTCCAGATAAAGATGACGGGTTGTTCCATGAGGGCGGCCACGCGAATGGCGGGCTTCATGTAGTCGGAGAAGGCAAAAAAAGTAGCACAGGCGGGTATCACACCCCCGTGGAGCGCCATGCCGGTGGCGAGCGCAGCCATAGTGAGTTCCGAAACTCCGGCCTGGAGGAAGGCTCCGGAAAAGTCGCCTTTGGAAAATGCACTGCTTTTCTTGAGGAACTGCTCTGTTTTATCGCTATTGGCCAGGTCGGCGGAAGCTACAATCATATTGCCCACACGCTCGGCGAGATGGGCAAGGACGGCACCGGAAGCGTTTCGCGTAGCATCGTTGGCCTTGATGGGGATATTGTTCCAGGAGATATCGGGCAATTGGCGAGCCAGGAAGTTTTTGAAGCGCAGTGCTGCTTCTGGATTGGCATTAGCCCATGACTTGAAGGCGCTTTTCCTCCGCTTGGCTTCTTTCCGTTTTTGAGATAAAACGCTGCTGTAAAGTGCTTCTACGTCAGGAAAAATCTGGAATGGCTGGTCTGGATTGCCGCCCAGGCCGGAGACGGTTGCTTCAAAAGAAGCGCCTGCGCCGCTGAGTGGCTGGCCGTGTAGTTCGACCTCCCCTTCAAAGAAGGAGCCATCGGCTTTTCGGGCGCCTTTGCCCATGATGGTTTTCCCGATGATGAGGGTGGGGCGTGCTGTTTCGGCGATTCCTGCGCGTAGTGCGTGGCGAATAGCATCGTGGTCGTTCCCGTCAATAGTGAGTACGTGCCAGCCCCATGCTTCGTATTTGAGTGCGGTATTTTCGCTGGTGACGTGATTTACCGGTGTGGAAAGTTGTATATCGTTGGCATCATAAAACATGACGATATGGCCTAAGCCGAGATGCCCGGCAATACGACCGGCCGATTGGGAAATTTCTTCCTGGACGCCGCCATCGGATATATATATATAGGTGTGGTGTGCGATAGCTTCCCCAAAGCGGGCAGCGAGGAAGCGTTCGGCAATGGCGGCGCCAATACCGAACGCATGCCCGAGGCCGAGGGGGCCGGAAGTATTTTCAATGCCGCGATCCACATCGAGCTCCGGATGGCCTGGAGTGGGGCTTCCCCATTGGCGGAAATTGCGAATATCTTCTATCGAGTAATTGCCAAGAAGCGTTTGTTGGGCGTATAGCATGGCCGACATGTGACCGGCATCGAGGAAGAACCGGTCGCGAAGGGGCCAGCGCATATCATCGGGGTCATAATTCAGAAATTCGGAATAGAGCACATGTATGAAATCTGCTCCACCCATAGGCCCTCCGGGATGACCGGACTTGGCTTTTTCCACCATGGCGGCAGCAAGGAGGCGAATATTATCAGCGGCGCGAAGGGAGAGGTTTGACATTATTATATAATTTTATGACTTAAGGCACAGCAAATTTAATAGCGCTATCTTCCCACTTGGCGGTTTGGCGCAGGGTGGGAATTACTTCTTCGGGGGTATCCACGAAGGACCACATTTCCAGATGTTTGGGATGCATAAATTGCTCTTCGACACAGCGCTCCAGCATCTGGCGAAGCGGATTGTAGTAATCGAGGGTATTTAGGATGACGATGGGATGAGCGAATTTCCCGAGTCTTTTCAGCGTGATGGCTTCGAGAAGCTCTTCCAGAGTGCCTGTTCCGCCGGGCAGTGCAACCAGGCCATCCACGCCTTCGAGGAATTTGGCCTTGCGTTCGTGCATGGTTTCTGTAAACTCAAGGTCGGCCAATTGCTTGTGCGCCCATTCCACCTCATTCATGAATTGGGGCATAATGCCTTTGATTTTGCCGCCATGCGCAAGTATTGTATCTGCGAGACAACCCATCAGTCCGGAGGCGCCGCCGCCGAATACTACTTCTATGCCATCCTCCACAAAATACCTTGCGAGCTGCGCTGTGGCTTTGAAGTAAGCCGGATTAATTCTGGAACTCGAAGCACAGTACACACAAACTCGCATAAGCATAAAAGTTTTACGGCAGGGCGCTGGCAGCGATAAGGTCGGCGCCGGGATAATGACGCTTAGTCAGCCAGTACTTCCTTGACCAGGTCTGCAGCCTCCTGCAGTTGGATGGCCGAGCGGACTGCCAGGCCGCTATCGTCCAGGATTTGCTTGGCGACATCTGCATTGGTGCCCTGGAGGCGTACGATGATAGGCACATGGATATTGCCGATATTGCGATAGGCATCTACGACGCCTTGAGCTACGCGGTCGCAACGAACGATACCCCCGAAGATGTTGATAAGGATGGCCTTGACGCGTTCGTCACGCAGGATGATGCGGAAGGCATTTTCTACGCGTTTGGCATCGGCGGTGCCGCCCACATCGAGGAAGTTGGCGGGTTCGCCACCGGATAACTTGATGATGTCCATGGTAGCCATAGCGAGGCCGGCACCATTTACCATACAGCCGACATTGCCATCGAGGTTGACGAAGTTCAGCCCATAGCTTTTGGCTTCCACCTCGGTGGGGTCTTCCTCATCGGTATCGCGTTGTGCGGCGAGATCGGGGTGCCGATACAGCGCGTTGTCATCGAGCGTCACTTTGCAATCCACGGCGATGATACGGTCGTCTCCGGTTTTGAGGCAGGGGTTGATTTCGAAGAGCGAGGCATCTGCACTGACGAATGCGGTGTAGAGAGACTGAATGAAGGATACCATCTCCTTGAAAGCTTTGCCGTTGAGGCCCAGGTTGAATGCGATTTTGCGTGCCTGGAAGGCCTGAAGGCCGAGTGTGGGATGGATATATTCTTTTTGTACGAGGTGTGGCGTTTCTTCTGCAACAGTTTCAATGTCCATACCGCCTTCGGTGGAATAAACGATGACGTTGCATTTGCGCTCGCGGTCCATGAGGATGGACACATAGAACTCCTTACACGCGTCAAAGTCTGGAGCGTAGGCATCTTCGGCGATGAGTACTTTGCGCACCAACTTACCGGGGCCATTCATGCCGCCGGGTGTTTGGGGTGTTTTGAGCATCATGCCGAGAATTTGCCCGGCTTTTTCCTGGAGGTCCTCCTGATTTTTGACTAATTTGATACCGCCGCCTTTTCCGCGACCACCGGCGTGGATTTGTGCCTTGACAAGTGCGAAATCGGAGCCGGTACGACTTTTAATCTCGTGGTAGGCCGTTACGGCTTCTTCGACAGTATGTGCGAGAATGCCTTCCTGGATGGCTACGCCGTATTGTTTGAGGAGTGCTTTCCCTTGATATTCGTGCAGGTTCATAACGAGCGGTGTTAATGCGGTTTAATAAACGGTTGCAAATGTAGTGCTTTTGGCTGGGAGGAGATAACCTTGGCGGCGATTTAGCGACGAAATTCTCTCAGGTTGGTAGAAATACTGAGATGATTGACTCCGCCTGCGAGGTGATAGTTATTGCGGCCATAGTCCAGCCGGAAGCGGTTGATTCGTATGCCGGCACCGAGGGTCACGCCGGAAAGGGAGCGGTAGTTATTGACGCTCAATTCCTGGCGCATAAAATGATTGTACCCGAATCGAAGTCGAAGGGATTCGCGCTGCCCGATGAGCAATTCACCATTAAATATAAGGTGTCGGAAAAAATTATCCACCTGCATGGAGAATTTACCAGGTTCAGAGGGGGTATCTTCGAAAAGGAAGGCATCTTCGGTGTCATTAGGGTTGTCGTAGAGGAGATTCCAGCGGTGCAGGTGGTGGTACACCAGGGAGAATCGAAACGGGAGGTATTGCAGTCTTTTGGAGAGGCTGGCCTGGAAGTTGAAAGGCAGCGGTTCCGGATTCTCGGTACGATAGTTCTGCAGGGGGCTGCCGATATTTTGCATAGTGAGGGCGAAGGTCATGCGCCTTGTGGTATCTGAGTAACAAAGGGCCAGGTCGGCGGCAATGCCGGTAGCGCGATAGCTTTCCAGTTGGGAAGTGATAAATTTAGTATTCAGGCCGATGGAAAGGCGTTCGTCGAGTTGACGGCCGGCGCCCAGGGTGATGGCATATTCAGAGGCCTTGAAGGTGCCGGCATCCGAGGTGTTGCCATACTCATCGGCATATTGAAAAACACCGTAGTTGACATACTGGATACCGGTATGGAAGGTAGTTTTCCATTTGGGGATATGTTGAGCGCTGGCGGCATAGCCGTGTTGTATGCCATCAATCAGGAATCCGTGGTTGAAAGAAATCTGCTGGTGCATGGCGGCATTGAGCAGGGCGGGATTGTGCAGGGCGAGGGTGACATCATCATCTTTGACGGCAATGAGGCTGCCGCCCAGGGCGGTGATGCGGGCAGAGGGTGGAAGTTTGAGGAATGCGAAGGCATGTAAGCCACCCACCTGGGCTTCCAGGCTGGTGAGTAAGGCACAAAAACATAAAAGCGATGCGAAAAAACTTCTCAACATGCGAAAATTTTTCGTAGTGAACCCAGAATTGCGGGGCGAAGAAACAAAATTAGGGAAAACTGCGGGGATTATTTCACTAAATGCGCCATCAGATCCTGAAAGTGCTCTGCCTCCTGAAAAAGATGGTCGCGGTAGGCGGTGGCCTGGAACTGAAGCTGAAAGGGTTTGTCATTGCGCAGGAGGAGCAGGATGGTGATGTTGCCGAAGCGCTGACGGATAACACCTGGGGAGCTGAACTCGGGTTTGGGTTTGAGGTAGTGGCGTTCGGCGGTTTCTACCCAGGAAGCGTTTTGGTAGATTCTTCTGTCGGATATCTGTACCCGATAGCTTTGCCTGAGCACGCGTTCTTTGAACAGATCGAGCAGGAACAAAGATTCCAGGCGGGTATAGTTCGTTTTGTCCAAGTGAATGACAAAACCCTTTGAAGAAGGAGTATGCAGGAAATCAATAGCGTCATCCAATTCGTCGGGATGAGTAGAGAAACGAAGGTACTGCTCGGAAATCCAATCGCATAGACGATGGCAAACGAGGGTGTTTTTCCATTGTTCCAGAGCAGCATGCTCCTCTGGGCTACGCACAATCACCTCGTGGATGAAAGGTCGCGCCGGGTTGCTTTGCTCTGCCTGTTGGAACAAAGATTGAATATATTTCCAAAAACCAGCCATTTTATTGAAAAGAGAACAATGAAACAGCAGGGGGCATAGTTTGTTCTCGCGAGGCGGCACAGAAGACCCCTAATAATCCATGAACAATGCCCGGCAGGATAACACGGTTACGCGACTATCACAAAAACCATTATCTTTGCCCCCCATCCAAGGACAATTATGATCAGCTACCTGAAAGGCGAAATAACGTGGAAGTCTCCGACAGCTATTGTAGTCGAGTCTGGCGGTGTCGGCTATCACGTAATGATTTCTCTGAACACCTACTCGCAGATCGAGTCTTTGGAACGGGTAAAGATACATACCCATTTGCTTATCCGGGAAGACAGCCACACCTTATATGGTTTTGCAGAACCCGGTGAGCGCAGTCTTTTTCAGCATCTCATTTCGGTTTCCGGGGTTGGGCCGGGTACTGCGCAACTGCTGTTGTCGGCGATGAACCCGGATGAAGTTCGGTCTGCCATTATCGGGGAGCAGGAGCAGGCTTTCAGCAAGGTAAAAGGTATTGGGCCCAAGACAGCCAAGCGCATCATCCTGGATTTGAAGGACAAGATGGTGAAGCAAGGGGGGGATACACCATTAACGTTGCTTCCTCAGGACAATACAGCGCGGGAGGAAGCGTTATCAGCATTGATAGCGTTGGGTTTTGCCAGAATTCAAGTGCAAAAAGCGCTCAACGCCGTCCTTAAAGCGCACCCTTCAGCCAAAAATGTGGAGGAGCTCATCAAATTGGCGCTGCGCCAGTTATCCTGAACGGGTTGCGGCAGTCCAAAAAATTATAGTACAGCGAATTGAGAGATGTTAAAATTTCGCCATCCCGTGGGGTGGCGCCGCATGCATCGTTAATAGTACACCATTGAACAAAAGAGATTACACACGCCCTTATGAAGAGGTTTTTTCCCGCCGCCTTAGTTGTTGCATTTGTGTTTACGGCAGCCGCCTGGCCTGAAATCCGCAGCGATCGTTTTCCACACGTACCGCTTCCAGATCCTGTTACTCCCGCTGCAGATACCGTGCCTCCGCTTAAAGACAGATATGGCGATTTCCTTAGAGACCGCTCCAATAACCCCTATGATTTAAAAGACCCCAAATCGGTAGAAAAAACCGTGGACTTTGACCCTGAAACCGGTGGGTATATCCTCCGCGAACGCATCGGAGATGAAGATTTCCGCCCTGCCACCTACATGACCTTCGAAGAATACCTGGAATACCGCCGTAAAGAGGATGAACGCAATTATTTTGATTTCCTTTCCGGCGCCTCCAGTGATGGCAAAATTAACTCCCTGGATCCAATTGCCAAAATTGATGTCTCCAACGGATTGATTGACCGACTCTTCGGAGGTACCGAAGTGGACATCAAACCACAGGGCAATATTGACCTCAAATTTGGCTTCGATATTCAAAGGCTCGAAAATCCCATCCTGCTGGAACGCCAACGCACGACTGGTGGTTTTGATTTCGATATGGCCATCCAAATGAACGTGACCGGAAAAATCGGCTCCAAACTTAACCTTTCCACCAATTACAACACGAATGCCACCTTTAATTTCGACAACCAGATAAAAATCAAATACAACACAGATGTTCTTTCCGACCCCTTTGCGGAAGATGCCATTATCAAAAAAATTGAGGCAGGTAATGTGAGCCTTCCCCTGCGCGGTACGCTCATCCAGGGAGCACAAAGCCTCTTCGGTATCAAAACGGAGTTGCAATTCGGCCATTTGCGGCTCACCACCGTCGTGTCTCAACAAAATTCTCAAAAGCAAAACCTGAAAATCGAAGGCGGCAGTCAATTGCAGGAGTTTGAAATCCGCGCCGATGAATATGACGAAAACAGGCACTTTTTCCTCTCCTTCTACAACCAGGAGACCTTTGAAGACAACCTGTCCAACCTCCCGCAGGTGCGATCCCTCTTTAAGCTGGAAAATATCGAAGTGTGGGTGACCAATAACCGCAATGAAGTGGACGAAATCCGCGAAATCGTCGCCTTTGCCGACCTTGGCGAGCCCTCCAATCTGGTAAGCCCAGACAAAGTCAATGCCCCGGCTACTCCTGTTTACCCTGATATTACCCGTACCAAGGGCCTTCCCGATAACGACGCCAACGACCTCTACGCCCGCCTGACCGAAGACCCGGCACTAAGACAAATTGACAATACTGTAGCCCGCCTGCAAGGGCCGGACTTCCAGATGGTACAGGCGCAGGACTTCGAAAAGTTATTCGCCCGCAAACTCAAACCTACCGAATATACCATCAATCCGGAGCTCGGGTTTATCTCCCTCGGCGTCAATATCCAGCCCGACCAGGTGGTGGCCGTAACTTATTCTTACTCCTACAACGGTAAACTCTACTTCGTAGGCGACCGCCCCGAAAATGTACCTACCACAACCCTAGACTCCGTACCACAGGTGCTCTTCGCCAAAATGCTTAAGAGCACAGTGCAGCGTACAGATTTGCCGACATGGGATTTGATGATGAAAAACATTTATCCCATCGGAGCCTACCAGGTGGACCCTAAGGAATTCCGACTTGATGTGTATTATGAAGACCCCGGCAGAGGCATCAAGCGCTTTCTGCCCTTCTCCAATCTCGAAGGTCGTCCGCTGCTGCGCGTTTTCCAGCTTGATAAGCTCAATATTCAGGGCGATCCCCAGCCCGATGGTATTTTCGACTTCGTGCCAGGGGTGACCATCAATACCCGGAATGGGCGGATTATGTTCCCCGTGCTGGAGCCGTTCGGCAACTCTCTTGGCAATCAGATTGATGACCCGGCCCTTCGCGATTCACTGGTTTATCAGGCGCTCTACGATAGTACCCTCTTCCAGGCCAGGGAGTTTCCCGAGAAAAACCGATTCCTCATCAAGGGAAGCTACAAGTCCAGCGTCTCCTCCGAGATTTCTCTCGGCGCTTTCAACATCCCCCCGGGTTCAGTTTCCGTGACAGCCGGTGGTCAAATGCTCATAGAGGGGCAGGACTACGAAATTGATTACAACATTGGGCGGGTTCGCATCCTTAACGATGCGCTCCTGCAATCCGGTGTGCCGGTGAATGTATCCTATGAAGATAATACGCTCTTTGGTTTTCAGACCAAAACCATGCTTGGTTTGCGTGCAGATTATGCCCTGGGCAAGAAATTCAATTTCGGTGCCACCGCGATGCAGCTTTTCGAACGCCCCTTCACGCCAAAGGTTAATATCGGGGACGACCCCATCAGCAATGCTATCTACGGATTGGATGTAAGTTTTGACACGGAGGCTCCGTTCCTGACCAAGCTGGCGGATAAACTGCCGCTTATTCAGACTAAAGCGCCTTCCTCTGTAAAGTTTATGGCTGAGGGCGCCATGCTCAACCCCGGCCATGCCCGCGCCATCAACCAGGACCGCGATGACAAGGGCGGGGTAGTATATATTGACGATTTTGAAGGCACATCAGCCGGACTTGACCTGCGGCAGCCCGTCAATCAATGGTTTTTATCTTCAGTCCCTCAAAATAACGGCGTATGGCCGGAGGGTGAGCTGATTAATGACTTGCGTGCCGGCGCCAACCGGGCTCGCCTCAACTGGTACCGCATTGACCTTGGCGTGCGCAACCGGGATGATGAAAATAATCCCTACACCAGTCTGGTGGATCAAAACGAGGTGTTCCCTAATATTCAGGTGACTCCCGATCAGTTGCCCAATATCCAGACTTTTGACCTCACCTATTACCCGCAGGAGCGCGGCCCTTACAACTTCGACCTTCCTTCGGGGACACCCTACTCCAGGGGATTGCAGTTTAACGGAGATTCACTGATTCTCAACGATGCAGCAACCCGTTGGGGGGGCGTGATGCGCGCGCTCGCTACTGTGGATTTCCAGACTGCCAATATCGAATACCTGGAGTTTTGGATGCTCAGCCCTTTTCTCAACCCCGAGGATCCCTTCTCCTCACTCCCTCCTGATGAGCTCGATGCCAGGGAGGGTAGCATTTATTTCCACTTGGGCAATATTTCTGAGGATATCCTTCGGGACTCCCGCAAGTTTTTTGAAAACGGACTTCCCTCCACCTTCAATCCAAATCGCCAGGTGGATACCACTGCCTGGGGTATAGTGCCGGTAGCGCCGCAGATCACCCGCGCCTTTGATAACGACCGGCGTGGAGCTGCGGAAAGCCGCAAGCAGCAGGACGTAGGTTTGGATGGCCTGGATGATGATGGCGAACGACTACAGTTTCAGGACTACCTTCAGACTATTGAAGCATGGAACCCCAACATCGGGGCAAAAGTGGCCCTTGACCCTTCCAATGACAACTTCAGGTACTTCCGCGATGAATCCTTCGGGGAAAGTGATGGTATCCTGACGCGCTATCGGGATTTTAATAACCCCCAAGGCAACTCTCCGGAGAATACAGGCCAGGCCTTTATTTTCTCCTCTACGAACATTCCTGATGCTGAGGATATCAACCAGGACAATACCCTCAATGAAACCGAGGCCTACTTCCAGTATATTGTACCTGTGTATTACGACCGCAGCAATCCGCGGGAAGTGGATATGGCCGCCACACCTTTTATTACCGACCGTCGTGAAGCCGATAACGGCCGTGTATGGTATCGTTTCCGCGTGCCGTTGAATACGCTCACCAACCCTTACGTTAAGGCCATTGGCGGTATTCGCGATTTCCGCTCCATTCGCTTCATGCGTATGATATTGCGCGATTTTGAGAAGCCCGTGACCCTGCGATTTGCTACCCTTGAGCTGGTGCGCAACCAATGGCGCCGCTATCAGCAAGACCTTTCTCCGGAAAGCGCATGTGCCGGTGAGGTTACGCCTTTGGAATTCAATATAGACGCTGTCAATATCGAAGAAAACATCTCCAGGGCGCCTTTCAACTACGTGCTGCCCCTCGGTATTCAGCGCGAGCGTACCCTTGGGGTATTCAACGCCCTGCAGAACGAGCAGTCTCTCAGCATGGTAGGTAAGAACCTGTGCGATGGAGAGGAGGTATCAGTTTTCAGAAATACCAATCTCGACTTGCGGGTGTACAAGACCCTCCGCATGTTTGTGCATGCTGAAAATAAAAACCTTGCAAAGCCCATCCAGGACGGCGACCTGACCGTTTTCATGCGCATCGGCAGTGACTTCAAAAACAACTACTACGAGTACGAAATTCCTCTCGTGATGTCGGATATTAACCGACTACCCGGCAACCCCAACAGCGACGGGTATAAACTCGAGGTCTGGCGGCCTGAAAATGACTTTGACTTTGACCTCGCCGTTCTACGCGAACTCAAGGAGGCCCGCAATGCAGCCGATTTTCCGCTCGACGAGGAGTTTGTCCAAGTGATACCCGGCAGGGAGCCCGGTACTACCCATACGGTCAGGGTGAGGGGAAATCCCAATTTTGCGCTTGCCAAACAGGTTCTGGTAGGTGTTCGAAACCCTGAAGGAGGCAACACCATCGAACTTGACTTCGAAGTGTGGATTAATGAGTTGCGTTTGAATGGACTCGACGAGCGCGCTGCCGGAGCAGCCATCGCACGGGCAGATATCCAAATGGCTGACCTGGCTAGCTTTACCCTTGCGGGCAATTACAGCAGTATTGGTTTCGGAGCGCTCAATCAGAAGGTGGCAGAACGCAACCGCGAGGCCATTTATGGATTTGATGTGGCCACCAATGTCCAACTCGGCCGTTTTCTGCCCGACAAATGGGGAGTTAATCTACCTTTTTACGGCCAGCTTTCCAATACTACCCGCCGGCCAGAATACGACCCCTTTGACCTGGATGTACCACTAAAGTCGAAATTGGCCGGTGAAGACGACATCGCTGCCCGGGATTCTATCCGGGAACTCGCTCTCGATGTTACCCAATTGCGCAGCGTCAACTTTACCAATGTGCGGAAAGACCGCTCACCTGATAATACCAGTGCCCCAAAACCATGGGATATTTCCAACTTTAGCGCCAATTACAGTTATACACAAACCGATCGCCGGGATCCTCTAATTGAATTCGATGCAGAAGAGCGGCGCACCGGCGGGATTGATTATGCCTTCAACAGGCAGGTCAAATACATCGAGCCATTTAAGAATCTGGTGAAAAATGACAAATACGTCAAACTCATCACCGGTTTTAATTTCAACCCTATCCCCAATTCGCTGACCTTCCGCAATGTGCTCAATCGCCAATTTGCAGAAACCAAATATCGCTTCACCGGTCTGCCTGATCGTTTCAGTACCTTTTACAATAAGCGGTTCTCCTGGGACAGAGACGTCAACCTTCAGTGGGATCTCACCAAATCGCTCAAATTCAACTTTTCTTCCAGAACCAATGCCGTCATAGATGAACCCGATGAGGTTTGGATGCAGGAAAATCCTGATATTACTGATATTCCACAATTCCGGCGAGACAGTATTTGGAATAGCCTCAAAAATTTTGGACGAACCAAAAATTATTCGCACAATTTTAATCTCAATTATACCCTGCCTACTCGCGCAATACCCTTCATGGATTGGGTGCAGGTACGTGCTCAATATCAGGGGGAATACAACTGGACGGCTATCGCTCTCAATATTGACAGCCTCGGCAATATTGCTCAGAATAAACAACGGCGGCAGCTTAACGCAGATTTCAATTTTGATAACCTCTACAGCAAGATCGGGTATCTCAAGCGCATTGAAAAAGGGGCTCCTCCTCCCAAAACCAAGGGAGATCAGAAGGAGGTCCAAAAGGATGCTTCAGGAAAGGGCAACGCGGCATCAAAAGACGGTGCTACTGCCGAAAAGAAAGACAATGTACCCAGTGTGCTCGAAAGAGCGCTCATACGGCCGTTGCTGATGCTGCGAAAAGTTCGGTTTACCATGTCGGAAGACTTTTCTACCTCTATGCCCGGCTTTATCCAGCAAGCCGGCATTTTGGGCATGGGAAGAGGCTTTGACGGCCCCGGCTGGGATTTTATCGCAGGCTTGCAGCCCCGGATTCGAACCCTTGAAGACAGCGAGTACTATACGTCCAGAGACTGGCTGCACGTCATTGGCAATGAGCGTCGATGGTTAAGCAACTCCGTTTATCAAAATAAGGAGGTACTGCAGGATTATACCCAGCGCGTGGATGCCAGGATTACGCTAGAGCCCTACCGCGATTTCCGGATTGAGGTGGAACTAAACCGCTCTTTTGCGGAGGGTCATGCAGAATTTTTCAAGGATACCCTACCGGATGGCAATTTCTCCCTCGTTCATGCCGTACCTAAAAAGTCAGGCTCCATGGCGGTGAGCTTTATGGCGCTTGGTACGCCCATGAGTACCGACTCTGCCGTCATTCGAAGGCTTTTCAGGGAGTTTGACCAGAATCGCGTGTTAATCTCGCGGCGCCTGGGGCAAGGACAACACGAAAATGACACGCTGGCGCGTCGGGGATACACTTTAGGATACGGCAATATCCAGAACGAGGTGCTTATTCCCGCTTTTATTGCCGCATACACCGGACAGGATGCCAATACCGTCGGGCTCGATTTGTTCAAAACTCTGCCCGCACCCAACTGGCGACTGACTTACAATGGGTTGTCCAAGTTGCCCTTGTTCAGAAATATCTTTCAAAATTTCAGTTTGACCCATGCCTACAAGTCCAGCCTGACTGTCAACCGCTTTGATACCAATCCGCTTTGGTTGGATACCAGGGGGCAAAACTTTACAGACCCCTTCTCAGGCAATTTCTATGCGCGCTTACTCATTCCTGAAGTAGTGATTCAGGAAGCCTTCGCACCGTTTATTGCTGTAGATGCAACCCTGCAAAACGGCATGTCATTTAATGTAGATTATAAAAAATCGCGCAATCTCGCCATGAGCTTCATCAGCTACCAGCTGGCAGAAACACAGAGCAAAGAGATTACCATTGGGTTTGGGTACCTGCTGCGGGGAGTGGATATACCATTCCTCACGGGCAGCAGTAAAAAAGGTGCTAAAAAACCCGACGCAACCCAACCCAATCAGCAGCAACGCCGACCCGGCGCCGGTGGATTTGGAGGCGGCGGTGGCCAATTGCGCAGTCAGGACCTCGATTTCAATTTCAATTTTTCGCTTCGGGATGATGTGACCTTTAACCACCTGCTCGACCAAGGGGTTATCGAACCGGTGCGCGGAAACTATGCGCTCAATATATCGCCATCCATGGAGTATCAGATAAATACCAGACTGGGGCTTCGGCTATTCTTTGATTATCGTCAGAATATTCCGCGAACCTCTGCCGGTTTCCCGCGTGTGGATACTTCAGGTGGCCTTGTGCTCCGCTTCAAGCTTCAATAAGATGGTGAATGGATACTAGTCTGCTTCAGCTTACCCGCGCACAGGAATCAAGAGCTGCCATCGAGCGGCTCTATATCGCTATGCGGCACCTGTTTATTCGCGGTGAATACAAGCCCCTTGGGCTTTCTGGCGAAGCTATGAAGCATGCACTCATTGATTTGCGCCCCGAAATCTATGGCTCTATCGCCGACCCGGAAAAGGTAGAACTGGACGGCCTTTTTTATGTGTTCCAGCGCCTGCCGAAGGGCATCGAGGAGTGCCGGTATATTCGATTGATCTCCAGAGAAGGTTTCGAGCAGTCCAGCTTTAAGGTTATCGTACCCCCGCGGCGCAAGCGCAACTGTTATCGCATTGACAGCGAGCAGATGTTTATCGAGATGACGCGTGGGCGAAGCGATATCTACGATATTCTTACCCACCTGACCTTCCTATATATCGAAGCAGAAAAAATAAGAAAGCATAGCGAGGACAGCCGAGGTAAAAAAAAGCGCGACTGGCTCATGCTGGAGGAGATTGTGCTGAAAGAAGATGAAAACGCTGAAATTGTAAATCGCGAAGTAGCCTATATTTACCTTAGTACCTTGTTGGGCCGAACTTACGAAGAAACCGTAGCCGCTGTGCAGCGCTTTGACAGCGACCCTACCGTAAATAGCCTTTTTCACATTACATACTGGCTGGGACGGCTTTCGACCGAAGAGGCACAAGAACAAAACGACCGTACCATTACCTTCTCCTCTGCCCTTCGCGAACGGGTTGGCCACCACACTTACGGAGAACTTTGGGCTTCCAATGTTAAATCGCTGCTCGAGAGTACACAAATGCTGAACAGGCCGGTGCATATCGTGAGTGCCAACCTGCACAGCTTCATGAATGCACTTTATGCCAGAGCAGCTCTCCCGGAATACAGCGATTTATCCCTGGAAAACCTCGCTATACTCCTGAGCAAAGATGGTAGCGCACATTTGCGAAGTAAGGTACAGTCGCATGCACTTCAAAATGGCATGTATCAGATAGATGATACCAGCGGTACCGGCATTTCCGTCCAGATTTTTGATACGCTCAAAATCCTCCGAGATACCCTACCTGACGAAATTCACTGGAATCAGGAAGCCATTGACAGAGATCAGCCAATCTTAATGCTGATGGATTATGCCTTCGGTGAACAGGCTTATGAGACAATGGATGAACTGCTCAAACCGTGGCTTTCACCTCATGGGGAAAAGCTTTTTAGAGTGTTATCCGTAAATGTCATGGGCAAGGCCGGCATTCTACACGGTGGAAAAGGTGATATTATGGTGCCGACAGCTCATGTATTTGAGGGTACCGCCGATAATTATCCCTTACAAAATGCCTTCACCAAGGCAGACTTCGAGGGACATGGCCTGAAAGTTTTTGAAGGGCCGATGATTACGGTATTGGGCACCTCCCTACAAAACAGGGATATTCTACACTATTTCGCAGAATCCTCCTGGCGTGCTGTAGGACTTGAAATGGAAGGCGCGCATTATCAAAAGGCTATTCAATCCGCTTCGCGAATAAGGCACAGTATCAATCCGGATGTCGTATCGCGCTACGCTTATTACGCTTCCGATAACCCATTGCTCACCGGTCATACGCTGGCCTCCGGAAGCCTGGGTACGGAAGGTGTAAAGCCCACCTACCTGATTACGATACAGATTCTGAATAGTATTTTCGGTTAAGCCTGGAGTTCGGCAAAAAGAAAGCGGCTGCTTCCGGGTCAAACCACAGAAGCAGCCGCTTTTAAAGTTGTTGAAAAATAATTATTGAACTACCGTCACCCTTTCCGTCACGGTTCCAAATTCAGTGGAAACGCGCACCAGGAAGAGTCCTTGAGTTTTTGGTGTCCAGTTGAAAATATGCGTACCAGCACCAAACTGTGTGCCTTGAGTGATGGTCTCTACCAATTTTCCGCTCAGGTCAAATACATTGATATTTACCGGCGTAGAAGATGCGAGATTCAACTCGATACGCGCCAAGTCCCTTGCAGGGTTGGGGAATACCTGAACTCTACCGGCCAAAAGGCCGGGCTCATCCACCGAAGATATCGTGGCAGAATTCACACGGATATTGTCGAGGAACAAATTGTTGCCGTAGTCTGAGATTACGGAGAAACGAATGTTCAGGTTGTTCAGGTTGTCATAGGCGGACAGGGAAATGGAATCCGTCGCCCACTGGGTGGCCGTAGGGACGAAACGTGCATTTTGTGCTGCTTTGGTGGCCAGTGTAGAGCCTGCCTTGTCGTATATCGTCGTCCAGCTCGCTCCGCAATCTGTAGAAACAGATACGCGAAGACGGTCATTGGAGGTCTGATATTGAGCATGGGCGCGGTCAAATCGAAGGTAGTTATTCGTGCGGCCGGTGAGATCTATTTTTTCAAAGATGAGGTGTGCCTCGCCTCCTACTGTGGTCCAATCATAAAAATTGGTGAATAACGACTTAGCAGAAGCTCCAAAGCCGCCAACCTCCTGAGATGCGTTAAAAACGGTACGGCTAACCACCATGAGATGGTCTAGCGCATCTTTTACCGCGATAGCGTTGGGAGGAGTGCCTGTCAGTGCTGTGGATTCCATATTTTCCACTATCTCGTCATCTATAGCCGTAGCGCTGAGTGTGTAGTAGGTCTCAGAGGTTAGCTGCTCATTCATTGCATTGTAATCAAATGCATCGCCGTTAGGGCTTTCTACAGCGTACTCCAGGCGAGAAGCACCAGGCGTTACTGTAATGGCAGGGAAAGTGACGGTTGCTGACTGGCCGGAGTTGAGGGTTCCCGTCCAAGGCTGTGTTACAGGTGCATCGTCGTTCAATTTATAAGATACAGTCATGGAGGTGACGGCCGATGTGCCGGCATTGGTGATTACAACCCGAGGGGTCACGCCATAGCTGCACAATCCGTTCGGCCCAATCGTATTGGGATCAATTCCCAGATCCACCACATTGCCTTGCAGCGGCTTGGGCAGGCTTTCTACTGCCTGGTACACCTGCTTGTCTGATACCTTTTGTACAAATGCCACTGCGCCGATTTCTGCATAGTTGTAAATGTAATTGGGCAGCGCTACTGCGTAGTTGACCACTACAGAGTCACCGGCGGGAATCGCAGCAAGAGGCGCTCCTGATGCAGTTGGCAACATTCTGCGCATCACGCTTTTGTAATCTACTTCGTTGGTGCTGCCGGGAGGCTCTGGAAATAGAATGCGCTTTTCCACCATGGCAGTATGCAGAACCACGCCACCAGGGTTGAATTCGGTGGAGCCCAGGTTCTTTACAGTAATCTGAATGTACATGGAATCGTAATCCGCTGAAAGCTCGTGGTTCATCGTCATATCAATTGGCGTGGACTGCGCCAGGCGGTTGGTAATCATTGCCTGGGTTACAGAACCGGAGGTGCCGGCATTCTGAACGCCATCCAAACGCACATTAGGTACGCCGGTTACGCCGTAGTAAGTAACACGAGCGGATACATCTGCCGGGTTTTGCAGGTTCATCGGGTCGAACCCCGGCCAGCTTGTCTGATATTTCAACAGCACTACGTTGTTTCCGTTGTTGGCCAGCAAGTTATTGAATCCTGGATTTTGAGCTGCGCAAGGCGGGCAGGAGGCTTGTGTGAATGATTCCACCATTACCCGCCTTACGGCTTGAGCCTGGGCAAAGGCTGGAATCATTAACAATAAAAGTAAGTGTACAAGTTGCTTCATTGCGTAAAAATTAAAGAAGTGAAAGTTGAAAATTACTTAAAACTCAATAGTACCCTACAAATGTAATGGCTTTTTATTTATTCTGTATTTTCAAAGTCATTAGATTTTCTGTTGGGTAGATTCAGATTATTGACAAAAATCCTATTTTGTCATTTCAACGTCGCTAATTTTCAGATTATTACGGCTAATAAGTCCCGAAAAGCCGGATTTCTCGGTAAATTTCCTTTCTTTGTCGTAGCAATTTTTCGCTTTCATGCACATCGTTATTCTGGGCAATGGTGTCGCCGGCGTTACCGCCGCTCGCTGTATCCGCCGGCAAAGTGACCATTCCATCACCATCATTTCCGGCGAATCAGACTACTTTTTCTCCCGAACTGCGCTGATGTATGTCTTTATGGGACACATGCGTATGGCAGATTTGTATCCCTACCCCAACTCTTTTTGGTCGCAAAATCGGATTCAGTGCCTCCGCGGATGGGTTAACCACCTCGATACTGCAAAAAAAACCATCCATCTGGACAACGGCCGGCATGTAGTGTACGATATGCTCATTTTGGCCACCGGATCTTCTCCGTCATTGCCTGCACATATCCCCGGCATTCATCTGAAAGGCGTTCAAGGGCTCTTCCTCCTGGAGGATCTCGAAAAAATGGAACAGGCATCCCGAAACCTCCACCATGCAGCAGTAGTCGGAGGCGGTCTGATTGGCATCGAAATGGCAGAAATGCTTCATGCACGTAATATCCCCGTGTCCTTCCTCGTCAGGGAAAAAAGCTATATGGATTATATCCTGCCACAGGAGGAGTCTGTAATGATAAGTCGGCACATCCGTGAAAAAGGTATTGACCTGCACCTCGAAACCACCATTGCCGCTATTTCCGGAGACGGCTCAGGCTCCGTGAACGGAATTTCAACCCATAGCGGTTTATCCATACCTTGCCAATGGGTGGGCATGGCCATAGGCGTACAGCCTAATATTAATCTCGCACGCCATACTTCCTTGCAAACTCAGCGCGGCTTTTTAGTGGATGAATACCTTCAAACGAATATCCCTGATATTTTCGCAGTAGGAGACTGCGCTGAATTGCGCAACCCTCCTCCCGGCAGAAAAGCCATCGAGTCCACCTGGTATGCCGCCCGAATGATGGGAGAGGCCGTAGCAAATAGTGTACTCGGTATCCGGCAACCCTATAACCCGGGAATTACTTTCAATTCTGCCAAATTTTTTGATCTGGAATACCAGACTTACGGGGATGTTCCTCCATACTCCGCAAACGGCACCTCGCAGATTTTCTATTCCACACCCGACGGCAAAAAGAGCATCCGCATCGCCTGGAAGGATTCAGATGGTGCCGTTTTGGGGTTTTTACTCATGGGTATCCGATACCGTCAGGCAGTTTGTGAGCAATGGATTCAAACCTGCACGCCCATCGAAACGGTACTTTCTCAATTGGCCCTCGCCAATTTCGATCCGGAAATTTCTCGCCAACACGAAAATGGCGTTTTAGATACCTATCACCATCAAACCGGCCGTCGCATTATGCCTAAAAGCCAAAGAAAACTCGACGACGTGCTCCGCTTTCTTCATTTTAAATCTTAAATACTACCTAACGCATCGACATATCATACCTAAAAATTAATTATGCCCAATATTTCGAATTCGTACCCAACCGCCAAGCCAAATCTGCTCACCATATAATTGTTGACCATGCAGGTAAAAGATCTTCCACCCATATTTTTAGGTGCTAAACTCCGTTCATCCCATGGAGTCTGGCACAACAGCCTCAGCGCCCGCGGGCTCGCAGCCTGGCTCCTGGCCGTGGCCTTGACGCTCGTATATATATTGTTGTATTGGTTCCCTCATTGGCTTGGCCTGGGCATCGGCGGGCGGCCAAACGCCGGCTTTATTTCATGGTTTGACCCGCTGAGCCGTCTCCTCAGTGGCAACCCGGCCAGTCAATGGTTCGCTTATGGCACCCTTTACACGGCATTCGTCCTGATTTTCGGCATCCGGTTCATCGCAAAATACCGACATAACCGCTATCAAATATGGCGAACGGTTTCAGTGATGTGTTTTCAAACTGCTTTTGCGTTTTTGTTACCTGAATTTTTGGCGCGATTACAACTCCCCTACTACGATTTTAAAAATATGTGGCCGCTGAATTATTCCTTTTTCTTTGACTGGAACCTCAAAACCATGATTCAAAGCGGCACCATCGGATGGTTTATGCTTTTTTGG